>QXYP01000026.1:0-1056 GCA_009886815.1 Halieaceae bacterium | reverse complement strand
CACTATGAGCAGGATAAGCTTGCGCTTACCGCCACTTCCCTCTTCAGACGCTTCCTCGTCTTCAGATTTTCTCTTTTTGGTGGCTTCATCTTCCGCCATTATTTCCATTCCTTTGTCAGTATCTGCCAGATGGCAGGACTGTCATCTATCGTTACCAACAGATAAGCAACCTGCATACCACACAGAATTTAATTAATATAAACAATAGTTTAGGTGCGACTTTTCGATTGCCGTCAGTGTTTTGACGGCCAAAAAAAGTCGACAGAGACTAGCCTAGCCGCAAAGTGGCAGGCGTGGAAGGGAGGAAAATGCGTTAGCGCTTTATCTGTGTTGAGATCGACATTCTCATAGCATTACCCATCACAAGTAATGGACTGTCTCTTATGCATAAGCATCGAAAATACGGTTAGGATCGGAGGGCTGATCGGAGGTGTTGGTCATTACCCCTTCGTCGTCAGAACCCTCAGAACTCCCGCTCCGGGCTTCGCCAGAGCGGGCCTCGTTTTGGGCAAATCCAGCACTGCCCTGCTGACCCTGTTGAGAGACTGAACCCTCGGCTAGTTGCAAACCCGCCTGTTGAAGAAATTCACGCAGGCGTGGCATGGCTTGCTCAAGGGCTTCTTTCGCCTGAGCATTGTCTACGACAAAAGCAACCCGGGTGGCATCTCCATCAGACGTAATCGCAATTTGCAGACGCCCCAGTTCGGCGGGGTGCAGATTTAATCTCGCTTCAGTGCCCCCTTGCCCTTGTATCATACGCACCCGGGCAAGCACTTCCTGTGGGAAGTCTGCTGCGTTGGGAGACGCTTTAAAGTCGGCGACCTGAGTGGCAGCATTGGCCGCTGTTAATTCTGCTGATCGCGTGGTCGGGTTAAGTCCTGCCAGAGACGTCACCGGGGCTTCGGCTGCTCGCGGTGCTACCTCGGCATTGACTGCAATACCCCCCTCGCGAGATCCGTTAGTGCGGGCCTGGCTTGCATCCAGGGCAATATCAAAGGCTTCGCCTGGTAATGCCCTCATAGACTCAGAGCCGCTGGCTGTTTTATTTGCGGTTGC
>QXYP01000259.1 GCA_009886815.1 Halieaceae bacterium | reverse complement strand
TGGGCCCGGTGATAACTATATGCTTCGGTATCGTGCTCAAAACAGTAGCTCCTCGGTCGTTCTTGAACGGTCAATTAGCGCAATACGCTCGCAATGCAGACACCGGCCAGTCACCCCCGAAAAATCAAGCGGTAGGGCCTTGAAACCGCTTGGATCGAAAGTGCCAAAGACCAGCAGCCCTCCTTGGGAAATCATATAAGCCCATGCTCTACGCTGAAGAATGCCGTGGAATTATCAGGGTCGACGAAGTCTGCCTCAGCGGCCAAAAACTCCGCGCCCCGCTCTCGCATTTGTGGTGACCCAAGCCCAGCGAGATAGTCTTCTTCCGACTCCCACCATATCTCGGCAATACCATCATACTCCCGGGTCATACCCCTGATGTCCCGCACCAAAGCGTTCAGCTGGGTATCCAGCGTATGGCTCTGAACATATTTTTTGACTCTATAGCTCTTTGCCACTTCCATAAAATGCGGCCCGTGGTGATTCAACCAGTGCTCCTGAAACTCCTCACGGGTCATATCCTTGCGTCGGGAGATACACATTACCAGCTTGATCATTATCTCAATCTCTATCGCGGCGCTTCCTACAAACTATCAATAGATTCGTAAGCACTGGGTGACATCACAGGTAAGATCGCAACGGGTTGTTGCAACCTTTTCACCTCCATGGTCGAACTAGGCCGCAAGAAAAGCAATGGGAATTTACTGATAGGCGCACTGCCCGATGATGGCTAGAACGCCTGAATCATGACACCCATGTATCGGCAAATAAGCTTGCAGCTCTAACGATGAACAGGGTCATGGCCAAAGTCAGAGCAGTGAGGCTCATTGTCTTTCCGTAAGATCCCTTATATGACATGTCACTCCAAGCTACCTTAATACACCGATGTACCCCCAATAGCGCATGCGTGCTGCGCGTAAAATGCGTATTGTGGGTAGCGTCGAGATTTACCGTAAAGCGATGTTCTGTTGCTTAATTTGGCCGGTACAATCATCGCAGATGCAAATCGTGGATCAAAAAAATAAGGATGCCCCATGGCTATTCAAGAATTCATCGCACCAAAATCTCTCACGGAAGCTCAGAGCGTCATAGCCCGTGGTGGTGACGCCGCTTGCCTCGCCGGGGGCACCGATTTGCTGGTGGGAATTCGCTTGGGCATGCGCGACCCCAACCGCGTTATTGATCTTAAACACATTCCTGAGTTGACGGCCCTAGAAGTTGGCACCGATCAGCTTTTCATCGGCGCAGCAGCTTCCGCTTACGATATTTTGCATAACAGCGAGATCGCGAGCCTGTGCCCAGGTCTTGCAGATGCTTTGGATTTAATCGGCTCTACCCAAATTCAAGGGCGTTGTTCGGCCGGGGGTAATCTCTGCAATGCCTCCCCCGCCGCCGACAGCATACCGGCGCTAATCGCCAACGCAGCGGTCTGCAGAATTTTGGGGAACTCAGGCGAACGCATGCTACCGGTGGAAGAATTCCTCGTTGGCCCAGGCCAAAATGCTCTAAACGACGATGAGCTGTTGGTCCAACTTATATTGCCCAAGCCTGCGCCAGGCACCTCCGACACCTATCTCAGGCTAACCCCAAGAACCGAAATGGATATTGCGGTGGCGGGCACTGGAATCTCAATAACGCTAGATACCGCAGGTGTCTGTACCGCAGCACGGGTTGCCATTGGCGCCGTTGCCCCAACGGCGTTGCTCGTTGAGGCCGCAGGGCAAGCATTAATTGGCTCAAAGCTGGAAGACAATGCGGTTGCCGGTGCCGTCGCCGCAGCCCGGGCTGCAGCAAGTCCCATTTCAGATAAGCGGGGCACCGCTGAATACCGAACGCATGTGGTGGGGGTACTGGTGAAAAGGGCCATTCAACGCGCGCAGGCACGAATTAACGCGGGAGCAAAGGCATGAACACACCACTCAACAAACTTCCTATACAGGCCGTCATTAACGGTGAGCCCAAAATGTTCTTGGCCGCTCCCGGGCAGATTTTAGCCGACGTACTGCGGGACGAGCTCGAACTCATTGGCACTAAGATTGGCTGTAACACCGGTGATTGCGGCGCCTGTTCTGTACTCGTCAACGATCGACTGGTGTGTTCCTGCCTTGTGTTGGCTGCTGAGGTTGAGGGACAGTCCGTACAAACCATCGAGGGTATTGCCGACGGCGCAGTACTCCACCCCGTACAACAAAAGCTGTTGGAGCATGGCGGGTTGCAGTGTGGCATTTGCACGCCCGGAGTTGTGGTTGCTGCCAAAGCGCTGCTCGATAGCAACCCCAACCCCACCGAAGAGCAGGCCCGGTACTGGCTTGCAGGCAACCTGTGTCGCTGCACCGGCTACGACAAAATCATCCATGCAGTGCTCGATGCTGCCAAAGTGATTCGCGAAGGAGCTGCCTCATGAATGCCAAACAGGAATTTAGGGTTATTGGCACTCGACCAATTCGCCCCGACGGCCTAGACAAAGTGACCGGGCGGGCACGCTACGGTTCAGACCTCAACATGCAGGGCCAAATCTACGGGCATATTGTGCGCAGCCCCCACGCCCATGCAGTCATTAAAAGCATCGATTGCAGCAAAGCCCTCGCTATGGAAGGCGTGTTAGCGGTCATGACCGGCGCCGACCTCGCCGAACCCGGTAATACCGTTTTAGGCAGCGGCGAAGGCGCCATCGCGCTAAAAGATTTGATTCCCATGGTGATGTCCCAGGGCAAGGTCTTGTTTCATGCCCAAGCAGTTGCTGCTGTAGCGGCGACAACATCGGCACTGGCGGCCGAAGCGGCAGCGGCCATTGAAGTTGTCTATGAGGAGCTACCCGTCGTTACAAATTGCCGCGATGCCCTCGCCGACGACGCGCCTATTTTGCACGGCGATCGCTTTCCTGATGGCAAGCCCAAAGAACCCACTAATCTGGCGGCACACATTACGATGCAAGTCGGTGAACCCGACGCCGCTTTTGAGAAAGCTGATGTAATCGTTGAGCGCACCTACTCGGTACCCATGTGCCATCAGGGCTACATAGAGCCCCACGCCTGCGTCGCACAAGTCGATGCCGCAGACCGGGTCGAGCTTTGGTGCTCTACGCAGGGGCACTTTACCGTGCGGCAATACACCGCAGGGGTTACGGGTATTGGTCTTGGCAAAATCCGTGTAACACCCTCGGAAATTGGTGGTGGCTTTGGCGGTAAAACCACCGTTTATCTTGAGCCCATTGCGGTTTTACTGGCTAAAAAGTCTGGGCGGCCGGTAAAAATGGTTATGGATCGTGGCGATGTATTCCGTGCAACTGGCCCGGCACCCGGCGCCGAAACTCGCGTTAAGCTTGGTGCTACCAAGGACGGTCGACTCGTAGCGGCCGATGTCGATTGCCTCATGGATTCCGGAGCCTACAACGGTAACCCCGCAGGCATTCCTGCCTTTATGGCGACCGCCTGTTACAAATTTAGCGATGCCCGCTCTACGGGCCGTTCGGTGTATACCAACAAACCAAAAATACATGCCTACCGAGCACCCAGCATGCCTCAGGTCACCTTGGCCTTTGAGTTAGTCATGAATGAGATGGCCGCTGAGCTGAAAATTGACCCCCTCGAATTTCGTCTCATCAACGCCGTAGAAGAGGGCGACGTCAATATGATGGGCGCCCCCTACAAACGCATCGGCCTTCGTGAATGCCTGGAGGCGGCGCGCAGCCACCCCCACTACCAATCGGCTGTTGCAGAGGGCACGGGGCGAGGCATTGCCGCGGGGTACTGGATTAACGCAGGAGGCCAATCGAGTGCCACGCTCAATGTCAGTGCCGATGGTCACGTAGCCCTACTCACCGGCAGCCCAGATATTGGTGGATCCCGGGCGTCAATGGCGCTAATGGCCGCCGAGGTTTTGGGTATCCCCATTGAAACCATTCACCCTCAAGTCGTGGCAACAGATGCCGTGGGATACTGCGATGTCACAGGAGGTAGTCGCACAACATTAGCCACAGGTCAGGCGGTGATTCAGGCCGCCGATGAACTGGTGGCAGAGTTGTGCCGTCGTGCTGCCCTCGACTGGAATGTGCCGGAGAGCGACGTGGAGTGGTCAGAGGGTGCTGCGCACCACGGTGAGCAATCTTTAAGCTTCGAAGATTTTGCGAGCCGCGCCAACGGTATGGGCGGACCACTCACGGTATCGAGCTCCCTCAATTCGACCAGCGCCTCACCGGGTTTTGGCGTGCACCTCTGCGATGCTGAAGTCGACAAAGAAACCGGACGTACCACCATTACTCGATATACGGTTGTCCAAGATGCCGGCAAGGCCATCCACCCAGCCTACGTGGAGGGTCAAATGCAAGGGGGTGCCGCTCAGGGCATTGGCTGGGCGCTTAATGAGGAGTACGTCTACAACGATCAGGGTGTTTTGGAAAACCCCGGCTTTCTCGATTACCGCATTCCAGTGGCTTCAGACCTGCCGTTTATTGATACCGTCATTGTTGAGGTTCCTAACCCCCTGCACCCCGTGGGTGTCAAAGGTGTCGGGGAGGTCCCTATCGTCCCGCCAATGCCGGCGGTAGCCCA
>QXYP01000258.1:233-5429 GCA_009886815.1 Halieaceae bacterium | reverse complement strand
CCCATCTTGGTGGAATTCATTGCGCTTGGCGTGACCGCCAAAGTCATCGTGATTGTCGAGTATTAGGATGCGCGCATCGGCACCCATTTTTTGTTGGTAGTAGCGTGCCGCTGCCAGCCCGCTCATGCCTGCGCCGACCACGATCAGGTCATAGTGCTCATCGAGTGCTTCATAGTGTTTGGGTTTGTTGCCCCGCCAGGCTAACTCGTGGGCCACTTCGAAAGAGCCTTCGTGGCTACCTCGCATACCCGTGAGTGTGGGGGGGTAATACGCAGAGGGCTCTGGGGGGTTAAATACCCCAGGGGCACCCGCCGTAACTGGTATCTCTGTTGCGACTTCATTGCCGCATCCGGACAGTAATAGGCCGCCGGCTCCAATGACAGCACCGTTTATAAAATCTCGACGTGTTATGTCAATCGGCATAGGCAGGCTCTTTTCTCATTCTCTTGCATCGCGTTATTTTCCACTTTACATGTCAGCCGACAGGTTATAGCCTGTCGACTGACATGCGCAAGGCCTTCATCGATTTTTCGATTGTAAAAATAGGAAAACCCTTTTAATGAGCAACCTCACTGCTAATGATACCGCCCTGAATATTCAGATGAACCGCTTGGGTTTTTGGTGCGCGGTTATTTGTATTGCAACGGGGTTGTTAGCCGTAGCACTGCCTCTGGATGTCCCGGGTGGATATGACGCGACTCCCGAAGAACGACTGAATTGGCTCGCGGCTCACAGGGGATTGTTCATTGCCGGCTGGCTCAACCAAATCGTTGCAATGCTCACCTTGTCGGGGTTATTTCTCGCTATCGCCTGGCGAGTCCGCCATAAAAGCCCCCTCGCCGCCCTGCTGGCTGCCGGTGCCACTGCCCTGGCGACCATGGCCTTTGTCATCCCCAAGTTCATGGCGGTCTGGACCATACCGCTGTTAGCGGAAGCGACTTTATCAGGGGCGGCGGGCTCAGAGATGGCGGCCATGCTGTTGCCACTGCTTAACGTATCGATTCCCTTCTCGCTGTATACCTCTTTCGATTACATGGGCTTTTGGCTTTATTCGTTATTCGCTCTGCTAACGATGGTACCCATGGTCGACCGTGATTTGCCGTCGAAGCTGGCTGCATTGTTATTAGGCCTGTTTGGTGTGGGTTTTCACCTGGCGTTTGCAATGCTGATCTTCGGGGTAATTGGTGCCTCAGATATTGAAGTGTCCTTTGGTCTTTCGTTTATACCGCTACTCCTTTTGGTCTTGGTAATGGTGGCGATTTTTCGACGCGTGGATTGATGTGATTGCTTAAAAATTTGTTACGAGAAGCGTGCTGTGTTTCTCGAAAAATTAAAAAAATATAACAACTACAGTTCAGTTAAGGAGATAGTGATGACAGGATTCATTCGAAATAAGGTCTTCGTTGCCGTTGCGGCTCTTACCTTCACCAGCGCTGTAAGTGCGCAGCTCGAAGAGGTTTTGGTGAGTGCGCAGAAGCGTGACCAGAGTCTGCAGGATGTCCCGATTGCGATCAGTGCCGTGAGCGAGGAGATGCTCGAAAAGACGGGTATCAACACTATCACCGAGGTCATCCCCATGGTGCCTGGACTGACCGGCGCCGATTATGGGTTGGCGACCAACAGCTGGGCAATCCGCGGTATCGGCAGCAATGATTGGACGATTGGTTCAGAGCCCTCGGTTGGCGTATTTGTCGACGATAGCTACGTAGGGCGCAACATTTTTGCCTCGAGCAACTTTTTTGATATTAACCGTATCGAGGTGGTGAAGGGGCCACAAGGAACGCTTTTTGGGCGCAACGCCGCCGCCGGTGCGATTAGTTTAATCACGAATAAGCCGGGTGATGAGAACGAGCTGCGCCTCGGTGCCGCACTGGGTGATGAGGGCCAGCAGCGCTACGAAGTGGTTGGCAACTGGGCGCTCAGTGATTCATTTGCACTTCGTGTTGCCTATCAGCATCAAGAGTGGGAGGGCATGTGGACCGAAGTAAATAGCGGTGACGACATGTACACCGAGAGTGATGTGGTGCGTATTTCGGCCCGCTGGGACGTCACTGATAACCTCGAAGCGCTCATTAAGTACAATTACGGTAAGGCAAAAACCAATTACACCAGCGCCATTAATATCCCTTTTAACCTCGCTGAGCCCGGGGTGGAGTACCCTGATAGATTTGCCATCAATAAACCTAATTTTGAGCAAAATGAAGATGATGGCTTAGGACTGCGCTTGACCTGGGCGATTAACGACACCCTGACGCTGGTGTCGATTACCGACGCCCGTAATGCGGAGAACGATTACTTTGAAGACGTCGATGGCACCGCAGATGATTGGGCTGTTGACCTGGCGCTGCTGGGTGGAATTCTCGGTGGGCTAGATATCCCAGTAGGTTTGGGCGCAGATGCGGAGACGTTTTACCAGGAGTTTCGTTTGAACGGTGGCTCTGAATCACTCACTTGGTTCACGGGCGTGAGTTATTACAGTGAGGATCTCGATAATACGCGATGGGAGGTCGACTACGTGGCCACCGCACTGGGATTCCCCATCGGCGGTCAGCGCATTGAGAGTCGAGCAAAAAATGAATCTCTGGGGATTTACGGTGATGTGACCTGGCAGGCTACAGACCGCCTCGCACTGATTGCGGGGCTACGCTGGAACTCTGACGAAAAGGACTGGTGCACCAATACCCTACAGGACGATTTTGGCGATATGGGTGGACCTACCGATGGTCCCCTGTGCGATAAAGAAGATTGGGATGAGCTCACTTCGCGACTGGTAGCGCAATACAATATTAGTGACGACACTATGGTATTTGCCAGTGTTGCCCAGGGTTATAAAGGCGGGGGTTTCAACACTTCGGTAGCCGATCTTGACGGTGACTTTGTTGCCGAAACCTTGGTGCCATTTGATCCTGAAACCAGCGTTGCTTATGAACTTGGCATGAAGTCAACGCTGCTAGAGGGCCGCATGCAGTTTAACGGCTCACTTTACTTTACCGACTATGAGTCACTTCAGGTGGCCATTTTTGGTTTTGATACCGGTCAGCAAATTCGCGATGCTGGAAACGCAGAAACCAAAGGGTTTGAGGCAGAGCTCACCTATGCGCCCACCGATGGCCTAACGCTAATGGCGAACTACGCGTATATGGATACCGAAATTGTTACGGGTCCGCTCAGTGGTCAGACGCTGGCCTATGCGCCAGAAAACACCTTTTCCGTGGGCGCTAATTTTGATCACTCTTTCTTGGGCGGCAGTCTTAATTGGTTTGCGATGTACAACTACACGGGTGAGTACTTTCACGACATCGACAACTTTGAAGAAGAGAAATCCTACGGGCTGCTCAATGGTCGAGTCACCTATCTTGCAGGCAGTGAGCGTTGGGACTTGTCGCTTGCGGCCGACAATATTACCGACGAAGAATACGCCACCTTGCGTGCAAACTTTGGTTGGGGGGCGCAGCTGCACTGGGGCTACAAGCGCCTAATGCGGGCTGAATTTAACCTTTACTTCTGATTGCCCAGAGGAGTGATAGCTATGCGTAATCCCATCATCAGGGCGGTTTTTTTGAGTTGGCTCATTGCAGGAGGTCTGATGTCTGGAGCCGTTCGGGCAGAGACTGAAATTTTGTCCCTTAACCCAGCGTCTCTACGAGAAATGGCATTGGAGAGCCTTCCACCCTGGCCCGACGACATGTTGCTGTCGGGCACCAATGAACACGGGCAAAAAATTCTTCATGAGGGCGAGTTTGTGATTGCCCTGTACGAAGCAATGCCCGCGACCATCGATGTGGCCATACCCTATACCTACGATGAGTATGTGCTGGTGCTTGAGGGGAGTGTGGTGCTGACCTCTACCGAAGGTGTTCGCCAGGAATATCAAACCGGCGACCAATTTCTTGTGCCCCAGGGATGGACGGGTACCTGGGAAATGCCCAGTCGCTTCAGAGAGCTGATCATCGTCGAAACTGACCAGTGGGAAGCTTCTGAAAGCCTGCTGGCGGCGCTATTCGCCAGCCCCCCAAAAGCGGGTTCTAGTGCTCCAGCAGTGCTTCCGCTGTTGGCTAATACACTGCAGCAAGCTGAGTTGGACAGTCTTCCGCCTTGGCCTGAGGGCGTCGTGATTACAGGGACCAATGCTCACGGGCAAAAAGTATTGCACGAAGGGCAGTTGGTCTCGGTTTTGTACGGTGCCGAAGCCGCGCTTTTGGAGGTCGGAGCACCGTTTCCCTACGACGAATATGTCTTCGTTGTCGAGGGAGAAGTGATCCTTACTTCAAAGGGTGGCAGCCCAAAAACCTTCGGCGTGGGGGACAGTTTCCTGGTGCCAAAAGGCTGGATGGGTACCTGGGATATGCCCGTGAAGTATCGCGAGAAAATTATTGTCGAGACCAAGGCCTGGAATATTGCTGAAGGCTGAAAGTCTGAGGAAGTGTGACGATGAATAAAGATAAAAAACTGAAGATTACGCGACGCGACTTCCTAGACGGCGTTGCGATGATGGGGGGTGCCGCTGCGCTATCGCCTCTCCACGTTTTCGGTGAGCATACCCAAGATGAGCTTTCGGTGGGCGGTTATCCACCAACCCTCACAGGGCTACGGGGTAATCATCCCGGGTCTTATGACGTGGCCCATGCTCTGGCGAGAGGCGGCCAGCGTCCAACCCAATTCGAAGAGGTCGACAATGTTTACGACCTCGTTGTGGTGGGGGCTGGTATCAGTGGTCTAACGGCTGCATATCTCTTCCGAAAGGGGTTTGGTCCAGACGCGAAAATTCTGCTCTTAGACAACCACGACGATTTTGGCGGCCATGCCAAGCGAAATGAATTCAATGCTGACGGCAGAACACTGCTGGGTGTCGGTGGCAGTTTGAACCTTGAGCAAGCCGCTATGGGCGCTGCAGCGCGATCATTATTGGAAGAAATTGGTGTTGATTTTAACTCTCTGCGTCAGGGTATTGAGCCCGACTACGTGATTCACGATGCCATGTCTTCACACGGATTGTATTTGACGGCGTCGGTTTACGGGACCGACAGAGCAATGAATGGTCAGTGGAATCTCACCTGGGCCGGCGCGGGAGATTTTAAATCGGCCATTCGCTCACTGCAGCTGCCGCCGTCCGATGAGCAAGGCCTGATCAATCTTATTAGCGGTGAGCAGGATTTTTTGCCGGGCATGTCAGCGCAAGAACGCGAGCAGTTTATG
>QXYP01000258.1:0-223 GCA_009886815.1 Halieaceae bacterium | reverse complement strand
ACATCTTACGAAAGCTTTTTATCAGAGCACGTAGGGCTCTCCCCGGGGGGCGTTCAAATTACAGAGCCGTGGATAAAAGCGTTATTTGGTGTGAGCGTTGCGAGCGTTTCCATTTATGAAGCCCTGTATTCGGGTGCGCCCGGTGCCGCCGCGCTACTGCCGCCGACACTGGAGGCTTCAGATGCTGACCCAGAGAATGCAGAGCCCCAAGATACGGAAGCCG
>QXYP01000257.1:13629-14649 GCA_009886815.1 Halieaceae bacterium | reverse complement strand
GGGTCTTGATGAAGAACAATTGCATTTCGAGATAGGCACATACGCTCAAGAAGCCGGCATAGACGAGCTGTGGGCTGTGGGAACCGAGGCGGCTCCAGCCGCAGTCGCCTTTGGGGAGGGGGCTCACTGTTTTGCTAGCACGGCTGAGGTCCTTGAGTTTTCGCCCAGGCTTGTGGGTGCCAATACGACATTGGTGAAGGCATCCCGTGGCGCTCGGCTTGAGGTCTTAGTCAGTCAATGGCTGACGGAGGGTAAGAGCGCATGCTGACTTGGTTAATGGGTGAGTTAATTGCAGTCGATGCCGGGTTTGCTGTCTTTCAATACATCACTTTGAGAGGCATTTTATCCGCGGCGACGGCGCTGCTGATCTCGCTGTGGGTGGGGCCTTGGATGATCGCTCGTCTTGATTATATGCAGATCGGTCAGTCTGTTCGTAACGACGGCCCTGAGAGCCATCTTGTTAAGTCGGGCACCCCAACAATGGGAGGGGCGCTAATCATTGTTGCCATTGTTTCTGGGAGTCTTATCTGGGGAGATCTCCAGAGTCGATACCTCTGGGTGGCCGTGCTGACGACGTTGGCATTTGGAGCTATTGGCTGGGTAGATGATTACCGAAAAGTGGTTGAGAAAGACTCCCGCGGATTGCCAGCTCGATGGAAATATTTTTGGCAGTCCGTCGTCGGGTTTATGGCGGCCATTTTTCTCTATACCACGGCCGTAAATCCTGAAGAAACGATTCTCTATGTGCCATTTTTCAAAGATGTAGCACTGCCTTTGGGATTGCTTTTTATTCCGTTCGCCTACCTTGTCATTGTGGGTACCAGTAACGCCGTGAACCTGACCGACGGACTTGATGGGCTCGCGATTTTGCCGACCGTGATGGTAGCCACTGGGTTAGGGACTATTGCCTATCTGACGGGGCATACATTTTTTGCCGATTATTTAAATATCGCCTACTTACCCGGGACGGGCGAGCTCGTGATTTTTTGCGGAGCGATAGCGGGAGCGGGCCTAGGATTT
>QXYP01000257.1:0-13619 GCA_009886815.1 Halieaceae bacterium | reverse complement strand
TAGGATTTTTATGGTTCAACCCCTATCCCGCCATGGTTTTCATGGGGGACGTGGGTGCGTTGGCCCTGGGCGCAGCCTTGGGTGTTGTCGCCGTCATTACTCGACATGAAATAGTACTGTTCATTATGGGCGGCATTTTCGTCATAGAAACCGTCTCGGTCATTATTCAGGTGTCATCCTTTAAGCTCAGGGGCAAGCGAGTATTTCGCATGGCCCCTATTCACCATCACTTTGAGCTAAAGGGGTGGCCCGAGCCCCGCGTCATCGTCCGGTTCTGGATTATTACCGTGATGCTCGTCTTGTTCGGTCTAGCGACCCTTAAACTGCGATGAGGGCCTGCGAATGACAGCGCGTCTTATTGCCTCGGAAGAGCGTCGAGCGGTGATGGGCCTAGGTGCCACCGGACAGTCTGTGGCGCGTTGGTGGCGCCGTCAGGGCTGCCCCTTTATGGCCTTGGATACTCGGCCTGAAATGTCTGATTCACTCTTGGCTAGACAGGCAGTAGGGGCAGAAACGCCGCTGCATTTTGGTGATATTGATCGTTCGGTATTAGATGGCATTACCGAACTGGTTGTCTCGCCCGGTGTCGCACTGGAACACCCCTTGGTGCAATACGCCATCGATAATGACGTTCGCGTTATCGGTGATATCGATCTATTTGTAGCGGCCAGCTCAGCGCCGGTTATTGGCATTACAGGGTCTAACGGTAAGTCCACGGTTACCGCACTGCTAGCATCCATGATCAGCGCCTGTGGACGTCACGTGGCTGTTGGTGGAAATTTTGGCACTCCCGCTCTCGATTTACTGGAGCAAGCGGCCGATTTCTATGTGTTGGAGCTTTCGAGCTTTCAGTTGGAGCGTGCAAAGTCGCTAAATTTAGCGGTAGCAACAGTCCTCAATTTATCAGCCGATCATCTTGACCGACATGGAAGCTTGCCTCGGTACCATAACGCCAAACATAAGATTTTCCAGGGTGCTAGCGCCGTGGTGGCTAACAGGGCGGATTCGCTCACCCTGCCCTCGCTGGAGGGCGGTACACAGCAGGTACTTTGGCGGCCAGCCGAACCCGACCTTCAAGAGTTTGGCATTCGGGAGCTTGATGGCGCACCCTATATTTGTCGGGGTTTTACGCCCCTATTGCCGATCTCGGAGCTCAAGCTAAAGGGGGGGCACAATCTTAATAATGTTTTGGCAGCACTGGCCTTAGGAACAGCTGTTGACTTACCCATGGAGGGGTTGGTTGAGGGGCTGAAGCAATTTTCGGGATTGCCCCATCGCTGTGAGTTGGTGCTTGATAACGCAGGTGTGACTTGGATCAACGACAGTAAAGGTACCAATGTAGGTGCCACTCGGGCGGCGCTTGCCGGGTTGGGCGGTCAGCAAAATGTGGTGCTCATTGCGGGTGGCGTGGGGAAGGGGCAGGATTTTACTGCCTTGTTGCCTGAGGTTCGGGAAAACTGCAGACGAGTTTTAACGCTGGGTGAATCAGCTCGGGAAATCGAGCTGGCGCTGGGGGCCCACACCCCGGTACAGCGTGTCGAATCCATAGAGGATGCCGTCGCCAAAGCAGCGCTCTTAGCGCAGCCGGGTGATGTGGTTTTATTGTCTCCAGCCTGCGCAAGCTTTGATCTCTATTCGGGATTTGAAGCCCGGGGCGAGGCTTTTCGCGAAGCAGTATTGGGCAACGTGGAGCAAACCTCGTGATTGGGGTGTCTGCTCAAGATCGCGTGCATTTAGACCCGATGCTATCGGGAGTCAGTGCGGCGCTCGTTTTGGTTGGCGTGGTGGCAATAGCGTCAGCTTCTGTGGGGTACGGCGAGTGGCACTTCAATAACCCTTGGCATCACACCATGAGACATGGGGTTTATCTGGCGCTAGCAGTTTGCCTGGGGGCCGTGGCTTACCGCGTACCCGTGGATGTGTGGCAAAAAACCTCGGGGCTTTGGTTGTTGCTCGCTTTCGCGCTACTCATGCTGGTTCTGGTGCCTGGGGTAGGGCGCAATGTGAATGGCAGCCAGCGATGGCTACCCCTTGGCCCGTTAACCGTTCAACCCTCCGAAATCGCCAAATTTGCGTTGGTGATCTACATGTCCAGTTTTCTCGTTAGACACGCCGAGGCCGTGCAGCAGCACTGGCAAGGCCTCGCCAAGCCGGTTGCGATTTTGGGGGTTACAGGGCTGCTACTGTTGATGGAGCCCGATTTTGGTGCCACCGTTATTTGCACTGGCACAGTGTTCGGTATGCTGTTTTTGGCCGGCGCTAGGCTCTCCTATGTGCTGTTGCTCGTTGGCACTGCGATTGGCGCGTTGGTGGTAATGATTGTGAGCGCACCCTACCGATTGCAGCGGCTCACTGCCTATACCGACCCCTGGCAAGATCCATTTGGCTCGGGTTTTCAGCTCATTCAATCCTTGATTGCTTATGGCCGCGGCGAATGGTGGGGTGTTGGTCTCGGTAACAGCATTCAAAAATTATTTTACCTGCCAGAAGCCCATACTGATTTTGTCTTTTCGATATGGGCGGAGGAAACGGGATTCTTTGGTGCTCTGCTGGTCATCGGGCTTTACGGCGCGCTAATTGGACGGATTCTTTGGGTCGGGCGTCGCACGGAGCGCGATGGCGATTTGTTCCCCGCTTACATTTGTTACGGCGTGGCACTGATTTTTTCTGGGCAAGCCTTCGTGAACATGGGGGTAAGTTCTGGGCTGCTGCCAACAAAGGGACTCACGCTGCCGTTTATCAGTTATGGCGGCTCAAGCCTGATTATGAGCTGCATCATGCTGGCAGTGGTACTGCGTATTGAGCGCAGTTCGCGAACCTTTAACGGGGAGCGGGTATGAACCGTGCGCCCCGTATTTTGATCATGGCTGGCGGCACGGGCGGGCATGTCTTTCCGGCATTGGCGGTGGCGCAGGTGCTGGAAAATAGGGGTTGGCTGGTAGACTGGGTGGGTACCGCGCGCGGACTAGAGAGTCGAATTGTGCCCGCCCACGGTTTTACGCTGCATACGCTGCCCGTACAGGGTCTGCGCGGAAAAGGCTTATTGTTCCGAATCAAGTCCGTATTACGTTTGCTCTCCTCGTTTACTGAATCTCTTGGCTTGTTGCTCAAACTGAAGCCGCTGGCTGTGCTGGGGTTTGGCGGTTACGCCTCCGGTCCCGCCGGTGTGGCTGCATTTTTGTTGCGTCGCCCTTTAGTTATTCACGAGCAAAATGCCGTTGCCGGCACGACCAACCGATGGCTTGCACCCCTAGCAAAACAGGTTTTATTGGGTCTTCCCGGAGCCTTTGAGCTGGGCGCTACGCGTCGACTGATGGGTAATCCAGTGCGTTCTGAAATCAGTGCCCTCTATGATTTAGACGACGAAATTCCAGAGGCGTTTACCCAGGACCGACCGCTGCGATTGCTAGTAGTTGGGGGGAGTCTGGGTAGTGGCCCGTTGAATTCAGGGGTTCCCGCTGCGTTAACGGGGCTCGCTGAGAACGAGACAAGGCGCCTAGACATTCGCCATCAGTGCGGAGATCAGCATCTGGAACCCACTCAAGAACACTACGGCGCCGCGGTGGGTGCTTCGATTGAGGTATTAGCGTTTATTGACGATATGGCCGCTGCTTATCAATGGGCTGATCTGGTGGTCTGTCGTTCGGGCGCGTTGACGGTCAGTGAGCTAATGGTGACTGGCACGGCCAGTATTTTAGTGCCACTTCCCCATGCTATCGATGACCATCAGACCCAAAATGCACGCATTCTCAGCGAAGCTGGAGCGGGCTGCTTGCTCCCCCAAGATGCCAGTTTGGGGCCGCAGCTGAGTGAGTTATTGCAGGGTTTCATTGCTGCTCCCCAGCGTCTCAAGGTAATGAAAGATAAGGCCATGGGGCTGGCGATGCCCAACGCCGCTCTCAAGGTTGCCGACGTGCTAGAGGAGGTCGCTCTTGCCTATTGATACCTCTAAGGCCATGACTCAGCAGATGGGCGGTATCCAGCATATTTTTATGTTGGGTATTGGTGGCTCCGGCATGAGTGGTATCGCTGAGGTGCTAGCCCAACTCGGCTACCGCGTATCAGGCTCCGATATCGAGGACGGTTCGGTAGTGGCGCGTCTTCGCAAGATGGGCATAGAGGTACATATCGGGCACGACGCCCAAAATATTCAAGGTGCCGATGTCTTAGTGACATCAAATGCAGTCCCTCAGTCTGCCCCCGAGTTGGTGGCAGCGCGGGCAGCACGGCTTCCAATTGTGCCTCGCGCTGAAATGTTGGCTGAGCTCATGCGCTACCGTCAGGGCATTGCTGTAGCAGGGACCCACGGGAAAACTACCACGACCAGCCTGCTGGCCTCGGTTTTTGGCGAGGCGGGCGAGGATCCGACCTTTGTCATTGGCGGATTGCTCAACAACGCAGGCAGTAATGCACGTTTGGGTGCGGGCCAGTACCTTATTGTTGAGGCTGATGAGAGTGACGCATCGTTCCTGCACCTACTACCCATGGTCAGTGTCGTAACCAATGTCGAGGCTGATCATATGGATCACTATGCCGGCGATATTGCCAAGTACGAACAGGCGTTTCTTGATTTTCTACACAATCTACCTTTTTACGGGCTCGCCATTTTATGTCTAGATGACCCCGGTGTGCAGAGGCTGCTGCCGCAGATTACTCGCAGAGTTGTGACCTACGGTCGACACAGCGAGGCAGACTATTGTGTGTCCTCAGTTGCAGTGACTGGCCTGAAAACAAATTTTGAACTCTGCCGACCCCAGAGCCGCCCATCACTGACTATTAACCTCAATATGCCGGGGGAGCACAATGCTCTGAATGCGGCGGCAGCTGCCGCAGTTGCTACCGAACTCGGCTTGCCAGACGACGCTATTGAAAAAGGCCTTTCACAGTTTTCGGGTGTCGGACGTCGATTTAGCCCTCTGGGTGAGGTCGTTTGGCGTGGTGGTACTGCGCAAATGATTGATGATTATGGTCATCATCCTTCAGAGGTGCGCGCTACGCTCAACGCGGCCCGAGCAGCATTTCCGAATCGTCGCATCGTGATGGTCTTTCAGCCGCACCGCTTCTCGAGAACTCGAGATTTTTATGAGGACTTTGTCGCGGTGCTCTCCCACTGTGACTTACTGATTCTGCTTGACGTCTATGCCGCAGGTGAGGATCACATTGCGGGCGCCGACACTCGCTCCTTAGCTCGCAGTATTCGGCAGCGAGGCGCTATTGATCCCATATTTGCACCGGATATTAAAAGTGTACCCGCGGTTTTGTGTGATGTTTTAGAGCAGGGTGATCTGCTGTTAACCCAAGGGGCGGGCAATATTGGTCAGCTTGCTCGGCAGGTAGCTGAGGCCGACTGTCTTGAGGTGTTGCTATGACCTCGGCTTTGCTAGCTGACGTTCGCTTCGCTGTTCTTATGGGCGGCACGGCTGCGGAGCGGGAGATTTCACTGCAGAGCGGCGAAAACGTGGCGTTGGCGCTTGAGGCGGCAGGAAGCTCCGTAGTTCGTATTGACCCCGCGGTAGGTCAGTGGGCGGAGCAGCTGTCGGGGGTCGATTTTGTTTTTAACTTACTCCATGGCCCCGGGGGTGAGGACGGTGTCTTACAAGGCCTTTTCAATTTAATGGGCTTGCCTTACAGCGGGTCAGGTGTGTTGGGTTCTGCACTCACCATGGACAAGGCTCGTACAAAACAGCTTTGGTTGGGTATTGGCTTACCCACCCCTGAATTCACGGTGCTGACGGCAGAGTCCGATTGGTCTGACCTCATCGCGCAGTATGGGACGCTTTTTGTGAAGCCGGCTCTCGAAGGCTCCTCTATTGGTATGAGCAAAGCCAGCACAGCGGAACAGCTTGAGGCGGCGTGGGAGCGGGCACGCGCTTACCAAGGCGCGATTATTGCGGAGCGCTTCGTGGCGGGTACTGAATATACGGTGGCGATATTGGGTGATCGCGCATTACCGGCGATACGCATTGAGCCGGCGTCTGAGTTTTATGATTTTGATGCCAAATATGTATCCGAGGCCACGGGGTTTTTCTGTCCATCAGGATTGTCTTCCAGTGAGGAGACTGAGTTGGCGGCACTGGCATTGAAGGCCTTCGCTGCGGTCGATGCTGCGGTTTGGGGGCGCGTCGATGTTATGCGAGATGCTTCCGGCGATTGGCAGTTATTAGAAATCAACACTATTCCTGGAATGACTAGTCACAGTCTGGTCCCCATGGCAGCTCATGCTGCGTCAATAACGTTGATCGAGTTGGTGACTGAAATTTATCGCCTAAGTCTGGAGGTTCGCCATGCCTCGTAAGCAAGCGCGACAGGCTGTTCGCAATAAAACGGTGGTGGCAAGTGTGTCTTGGCGGCAGCGCGTACAACGCTTGTTATTAAAGATTGGTGTGACCCTAGGGTGCGTGGCAGTGCTACTGGGTGCCTTTATCACCGGATCTCACCTTATGGATTTGCGGGTAGAGCAGCTGGTGTTAGAGGGTGCTGTGGAGCACGTTGCGGTGACAGAACTGGAGACACAGTTGGCCCCGACCCTACAGGCCAGTTTTCTGACACTTGATCTAGATGATGTGCGTGACCAGCTGGAGAGCATGCCGTGGGTCTATCGCGCCGGGGTGCGCAGACGCTGGCCCAATACGGTGGTTATTGAAATAGAAGAGCAGCGGCCCATTGCCCGCTGGGGTCTAGATGGCTTTCTGAACCATGAGGGCGAATATTTCCCGGGGGCGTTTGACGATCGATGGTCCGATTTGGCGCGTCTTGAGGGGCCTGAGGGCTCTGAAGGCAGCATGACCCGGCGCTATCAAAGTCTGGAAGCGTTACTGGAACCCACTGGGCTGCAAGTTGTAGCACTGCATGAGGATTCGCTTGGGCAAGTCAGCGCTGAGCTGCACAACGGGGCGCTGCTGCAGCTTGGTGCAGAAAAGCATCGAGAACGAATTGGACGATTTGTCACGCTTTGGCGTGAACAGCTCGCAGACCAGCCCGTCATGCGGGTCGATATGCGTTACGAGCACGGTGCTGCAGTGGCTTTACTACCAACATCGCAATGGGCTTCGGGAGATTTTCCCCTGGCTAACTGGCAGGAGACACCATGATGGTTAATACACCTGAAAAACGCATGATCGTTGGGTTGGATATTGGAACTTCGAAGGTTGTTGCCGTCGTTGGTGAAGTTGATGGTGAGGGCACGATTGAAGTTGTTGGCATCGGCTCCCACCCCTCTCGGGGCATGAAAAAAGGCGTGGTGGTCGATATTGAGTCGACAGTCAATGCCATACAGCGAGCCGTGGAGGAAGCAGAACTCATGGCGGGCTGCCAAATTCACTCGGTTTATGTCGGTATTGCCGGCAGTCATATCCGTTCCATGAACTCTCACGGGATCGTCGCGATTCGGGAGGGGGAGGTGGTGCCTGCTGATGTTGAGCGCGTTCTTGATGCGGCTCAAGCAGTGGCCATTCCTGCAGATCAAAAAGTGCTGCATGTATTGCCCCAAGAGTATGTCATAGACAATCAAGGTGGCATTAAAGAGCCCTTAGGAATGTCGGGTGTGCGACTCGAAGCCAAAGTTCACCTTGTGACCTGTGCGGTTAATGCCGCTCAGAATATTGAAAAGTGCATCCATCGCTGTGGACTTGAGGTGGATGGCATCATTTTGGAACAGCTGGCTTCGAGCTTTTCAGTGGTCACCCCGGATGAGCGGGACCTGGGCGTGTGCCTTGTCGATATCGGTGGTGGGACATCAGACATTGCCATCTTTACTGATGGCGCCATTCGTCACACCGGGGTTATTCCCATAGCTGGGGATCAGGTGACCAGTGATATTGCGATGGCGTTACGAACGCCAACCCAGCATGCGGAAGAGATCAAGATTCGCTACGCCTGTGCTTTGGCGCAACTCGCAGGTGCTGAAGAAACGATCAAAGTTCCCAGTGTTGGTGATCGGCCGCCACGGGATTTGTCGCGCCAGTCATTAGCCGAGGTGGTTGAGCCTCGCTATGACGAGCTGTTCACGTTGATTTTGGCCGAAATTCGCCGTTCTGGCTTTGAGGAATTAATCCCGGCAGGAGTCCTGTTAACGGGCGGAACATCCAAAATGGAAGGCGCGGTAGAGCTGGCTGAGGAGATTTTTCACATGCCGGTTCGTCTGGGTGCACCCCAGTACGCCAAAGGCCTCAACGACATTATTAGAAATCCAATTTATGCCACAGCGGTGGGTTTGCTGATTTACGGCGCCCGAGACGATGAGTCCTCGGGTATGCCGGGCGGCGGCCAACTCGCCGGTGGTTTGATGACAAGAGTTCGTGACTGGTTTGGAAGGCACTTCTGAGAATTTTCAGAATGTCTGACAAGGGGAGTGCCCGGGTGAACCTGGGCTTTGTAAAAAAAGGGGAGAGTGTCCATGTTTGAATTAGTCGATAACGCACCGCAGAGCGCGGTCATAAAAGTGGTCGGCGTCGGTGGCGGTGGTGGTAATGCCGTCCGACATATGATCGAAAATAACGTAGACGGTGTGGACTTTATTTGCGCCAATACGGATGCCCAGGCTTTATCAGATATCGCCGCCAAGACGGTTCTGCAACTGGGAACTGGCATTACCAAGGGGCTTGGAGCGGGTGCAAACCCGGATATTGGCCGAGCAGCCGCGATGGAGGATCGCGATCGCATCGCCGATGCGCTGCATGGTGCCGACATGGTGTTTGTAACTGCAGGTATGGGAGGCGGCACCGGTACAGGTGGAGCGCCTATTGTTGCTGAAGTCGCCCGAGAAATGGGCATATTGACGGTGGCTGTGGTGACGCGTCCCTTCTCTTTCGAGGGTAAATCACGCCTTAAAATCGCCGAATCGGGACTTGGGGAACTTGAGCAGCACTGTGACAGTCTAATCACGATACCCAATGAAAAATTGCTGGAGGTGTTGGGCAAAAATACCAGTCTCTTAGATGCCTTCAGAGAGGCCAATGATGTACTTTTAGGGGCTGTTCAGGGCATCGCTGAGCTCATCATTCGTCCAGGCATGATAAATGTGGACTTTGCTGATGTGCGCACGGTGATGTCTGAGATGGGTGCCGCCATGATGGGTACGGGTCAGGCGTCGGGAGAAAATCGGGCGCGAGAGGCTGCGGAGCGCGCGATTAATAGCCCGCTACTTGACGATATTGACGTGAGTGGTGCCAAAGGGGTGCTGGTTAATATCACCGCTGGAATGGACTTGTCGCTCGGTGAATTTGCCGAAGTTGGCGACACGATCGAAGAATATGCGTCTGAAGACGCGACGGTAGTGGTTGGTACGGTTATTGATCCGGACATGGCCGATACCTTAAAAGTGACGGTGGTCGCAACCGGTTTGGGTGGTGCAGAAGCCCGAGTTCCGTTAGCGGTCGTAAACCGACAGCCCTCGGAAACCTTGGGTGTCACGTCGCCAAGTTATGGCGAAACGTACGATTTGCCACCCGGCAAGCGCGCACGTGTAGCGCAGTCGGGAGGGGCACAGCAGGCGGTGGCGCCTGCAGAGAGCGGAGCAGAGGAATATTTCGATATTCCAGCATTTCTGCGTCGTCAGGCGGACTAACCATGATTGGTGGTCCGCCCAGCTAAATTAAAGGGTGCGACCATGATTAGACAGAGAACGTTGCGAAATCCAATCAAGGCGACCGGCGTTGGTTTGCATACGGGTGAGAAGGTCTTTCTGACTTTAAGCCCGGCACCGATCGACAACGGCATTGTATTTCGGCGAACTGACCTCTCCCCGGTGCAGGAAATCCCCGCCTGCGCCAAAAGTGTCGGTGACACAACGCTCTCTACCAGTCTGGGTTTGGGTGATGCGCGAGTTTCCACGGTTGAGCACCTGCTTTCCGCCATGGCAGGTTTAGGTATCGACAACGCTTTTGTCGATGTCACTGCCCCAGAAGTACCGATCATGGACGGCAGCGCGGGTCCCTTCGTGTTTTTGCTCCAGTCTGCAGGCATTGAGGAGCAGGCTGCTGCGAAGAAATTTATTCGTATAAAACGCCCTGTCACGGTTCGAGATGGCGATAAACAAGCGAGTTTATTACCGTTTGAGGGTTTTAAAGTCGCCTTCTCAATTGACTTTGATCACCCCGTTTTTAATGACCGATCAGCGTTCGCAGAGATCGATTTCTCAACCACCTCCTTCGTGAGGGAAGTCAGTCGGGCACGAACCTTCGGATTCATGCATGAGATTGAATACCTGCGCGCTCAAGGATTGGCTCGGGGTGGCAGCGTTGATAACGCCATTGTTGTCGATGAGTTTCGTATATTGAATCAAGACGGTCTTCGCTATGAGGACGAGTTCGTTAAACACAAAGTTCTCGATGCCATTGGTGATCTTTATTTGCTGGGCCATAGCTTGATTGGGGAGTTTCGTGCCCACAAGTCTGGTCACGCACTCAACAATGCGGTGCTGCGCGCTCTTCTGGCACAAGAAGATGCCTGGGAGATGGTGACCTTTGAAGATGCTGAAAAGGCGCCCATATCCTATGGTCCGGCCCCAATGTTGGTCACTGCCTGAGCCTTTTTTAAGGGTTATTGCACGGCATTGATCGAACTTGCTGACTTTCCCGCAGCCGCCCTGCGTGGCATAGTACGCACCCCGAGAACTTGAGCCCCTGATTTGAAACTGATCTTCGTCCATAAGACTGCCGCATCGCGAACGCTGGAAATTGGTCGTTGGTCTTGGGCTGCCCTGTCTGTTATTTGCATTGGCCTGCCTTTGGGATTAATGGCCATGGGCTATGAACTGGGTCAACGGCAAGGCGCAGCGATTGCTCAGGAGGCACGGCTTTCTGAGGCTGAACTGAATGCCAGTCGCCGAGCGGGTGATCTGGCCCAGCTGTCAGCGGATGCACGTCGAAAGCTAGAAGCGATGACCCGCAAACTGGCTGAACTGCAAGTAAGAGTGACACGGCTTGATGCCCTCGGTACCCATCTCACTGCATTGGCGGGTCTGGAGGGTGGTGAATTTAATTTTGCCGCGGAGCCAGCGTTAGGCGGGCCGATGATGCCGCTATTGCCCGAATCACAAACTTCATTGCCAGCGCCTTTGAAAGATGCCTTTGATGGTCTGTCAGTTGCACTGAGCGACCGAGAGATGCAGCTTGATATATTGGCTGGGCTTTTGTTTGACGCTGAGGCGCAAACTGAGGCCATCCCTGCGGGTCGCCCCGTGCTCAGTGGTTGGCTATCTTCGGCATACGGCAGTCGCACTGATCCTTTTACGGGCAAGCGAGCCTGGCATCAGGGCATCGATTTTGCGGGGGCTGAGGGTGATCACATTATCGCGGTTGCGAGTGGTGTGGTTAGTTGGAGCGGCGAGCGCACGGGTTATGGCACACTGGTTGAAATTGCCCATGGCGACGGATTAATCACGCGTTATGCCCACAACCGAGAGAACCGTGTTGAGGTGGGTGACCTCGTTCGTCAAGGCGATGTGATTGCGCTAATGGGGAACTCCGGGCGATCAACGGGCCCTCACGTACATTTCGAGATTTTTAAGCACGGCAGGGCGGTTGACCCCTCTAGCTACGTGCGACGCACTCTGCGTTAAGGGCAGGTTCCTCCTGCTGGTTTAGGCCGACTTCTGACAGAGTCGCATTCCTTCGCTAATTCCTGAAGACTTTAAAATGATTGCTGACACGCTAAAAAAACTTTTTGGCACCCGAAATGACCGGGAGCTTAAACGTATTCGAAAGATGGTTATCCGTATCAATCGGCTCGAGGAAGAGTACGAAGCGCTAGACGATGCGGCGCTTTTGGCTAAAACCGATGAGTTCCGTGGGCGCTTAACGGGCGGAGCTTCTTTAGATTCACTCCTCCCTGAGGCGTTTGCCACGGTACGCGAGGCTGGGCGTCGGGCACTGGCCATGCGCCACTTCGATGTGCAGTTAATCGGAGGCATCGTGCTTCACGAGGGCAAAATCGCAGAAATGCGCACCGGTGAGGGTAAGACCTTGGTGGCAACGTTACCCGCTTACCTGAATGCGCTGACGGGTAATGCCGTGCATCTGATTACAGTTAACGACTATTTGGCTGCCCGAGATGCGGCTTGGATGGAGCCGCTGTACGCATTTTTAGGCATGACGGTGGGCGTCATTAGGTCGGGACTGGGGCCCGCCGAGAAACGCGATGCGTACGCTTGCGATATTGTTTACGGCACCAATAATGAGTTCGGCTTTGATTATCTGCGTGACAACATGGCCTTTAGTATGGCCGATAAGGCGCAGGGAAATTTGGCCTTTGCCATTGTCGACGAAGTTGACTCAATCCTGATTGATGAGGCGAGAACGCCACTGATTATTTCAGGGGCCGCCGAAGATTCTTCGGATATGTATCGACGTATCAACAAGCTTATCCCGCAACTGGCAGCGGCGACGGAGGTTGATGAAGGTGATTTTACGGTTGATGAGAAACAGCGCCAGATTGAACTTACCGAATCAGGCCACGAGAAAATTGAAAGTCTGCTCATGGCTCAAGGCCTGTTAGACGACGACGATAGTTTGTACGCCCCCACAAACCTTGGTTTGTTACACCATGTTCACTCTGGCTTGCGTGCGCATGTGCTGTATCAGCGTGATGTTGAATATATTGTTCAAGAAGGCCAGGTGGTTCTGATTGATGAGCACACCGGTCGAACGATGGCTGGACGGCGCCTCTCGGAAGGGCTGCATCAGGCCATTGAGGCGAAAGAGGGCGTCAACATCCAAAATGAAAGCCAAACATTGGCTTCAACCACCTTCCAAAATTACTTCCGCCTGTATGACAAGCTTTCGGGTATGACGGGAACTGCCGATACCGAGGCGTTTGAGTTCCGTCAGATCTATGGGCTTGAGGTTATTGTTATACCCACCAATAAACCCATGCTTCGCAACGATATGAATGACTTGGTTTATATGACTCAACAAGAGAAGTTCGACGCGATTGTTGAAGACGTAAAGTCGTGTATTGAAAATGGCGCTCCGGTACTTGTGGGCACCGCCTCGGTTGAGACATCAGAGGAGCTCTCGGTTCGGTTTAAAAAGGGCGCTATTGAGCACAAAGTGCTGAACGCAAAGTACCATGCCCAGGAGGCAGAAATCATTGCTCAGGCAGGGCGCCCTGGAGTGGTCACCATTGCGACTAACATGGCCGGACGGGGTACTGACATAGTGCTTGGGGGAAACCTTGAAGCCGAACTTGAAGCCGCGGGCGATCTCGATGCCGAGACAGAAAAAGCCCTTCGGGAAGCTTGGCTGGCCCGCCATGACGCCGTGCTCGAGGCCGGTGGCTTACACATTTTAGGCACCGAGCGCCACGAGTCACGACGCATTGATAATCAGCTGAGAGGTCGCTCAGGGCGCCAGGGCGATGCGGGAGTTTCGCGTTTTTATCTGTCTTTAGAAGATAGCTTAATGCGAATTTTCGCCTCTGAACGTGTCAAAAGCTTTATGCAGGCATTGGGCATGGAAAACGGAGAGGCCATTGAGCATCGTATGGTCACCAACGCGATCGAAAAAGCCCAGCGCAAAGTTGAGGGCCGTAACTTCGATATTCGAAAGCAACTTCTCGAGTACGATGATGTTGCCAATGACCAGCGGCGCATTATTTACCGTCAGCGAGATTCCTTGCTT
>QXYP01000256.1 GCA_009886815.1 Halieaceae bacterium | reverse complement strand
GTGACATTAACGGTTTCATATTTTGACATTGCGTTCTCTCAATTTTCTCAGTAAACCCACTTCACATGAGTGGTGACAACGGTCTTTTATTCGGCCTGTAGAGCCTGACACTGGTTAGCCTATGACTCAAGGTTACGATCAAACAGAGTCACCACTTTAATTTTAGCGTTTTAACACACGGAATTATTAATAGAAGATGCCACCAGAGCCTCACCGCAGAAGCAGCAGCGGTAGCTGGCACGACCGGCGCGTATACGGTTGTGCCGTGTGCTCGACACGGCGTGATCTCGACAGGCACAGCGATAAGCATGGCGCCGCTGCCGGCGCACTGGAATATGACTCAAATCCGCGGTGTAAGTTGCACTCGGATTAGCGCCCAAGGCAACCATAAGTGACTGCCATTCCGGGCCATGGGGTTTTACCTTGCGCCGCCCAAACTGTTGGTGAATCGCATAATGCGCGACTTCATGGGGCACAGTATCTTTGAGGTGCAACGGCATATCGGTCGCAAACACCCACGGATTGAAGCGCAGCCAGCGGTGCTGGCCTTTGTAGCAATACATGCCCGCGGTCGTTCCGGAAAGGTCAAGGCGCGCCTCAATACGATCTAAAGACACATTGAGAATACGTTGCGCACGATCAATATCGTGGCTGACTCGCGCCTGAACTTCTCGGGCTTGGCTGTCGTTCAGTGGTTGAAACGACAACTAGTCAGCACTCTCTGGATCCAATACATCTTTCAGTTCACGCTTCAAAAATTTACCGTTGGCATTACGCGGCAATGGCTCAGCCAAAAACCAGATGTAGCGTGGCACTTTAAACGCAGCGATCCGACTGGCTAAATGCTCCCGTAATCCTGGCGCGTCCAACATCGCCGCTTCCTTCAGATGTACAGCTGCACCCACTTCTTCCCCTAAGCGATCGTCTGGCACTGAAAAAGCAACACATTCCAAAACCGCAGGGTGATCAAAAATCGCATTTTCTACTTCAGCCCCATAAATATTCTCACCGCCACGGAGAATCATATCCTTGGCACGATCGACCAGATATAAAAAGCCATCGTCATCGAAGTAACCAATATCGCCTGTTTGCAACCAACCTTCTACAATGGTTTCGGCGGTTGCCTCTGGTCGATTGATGTAACCCTTGATCACCGGCGTTCCGCGAACACAGACCTCCCCTACCTCATAGGCGGCCAGCGTATGCCCCTCTGAATCCACGCATTTTCCTTCAAGGGTTGGCACCATAGGTCCTGCGCTGCTGGGACGTTCCAGAAAAATATCGCCCGCGATATAGCTAATAATTCCGCAAACTTCAGTCATGCCATAGCCCTGCGCGGGTTTGGCGCGCTTCATTTCAGCCGCCACTTTGCCCACAAGATCGGGTTGCATGGCTGCGCCACCCCCACCCATGGCGTTCAGGCTACCCAGGTCATATTGATCACGATCAGGGTGCGTAAGAATTTCCCGACTCATCATCGGTACGGCACTCATCGTGGTGATCTGCTCAGCGTCGATGAGTCGCATAGCTTCAACCGGATCCCATTTATACATCAATATAAAACGGCCGCCGGCAACGGTACCCGCCTGCATAATGCAGTTATTGGCGGTAACGTGAAAAAGCGGAGTAGCGATCAACGCGACTGGAGCGGGTGCCGACGCAGGCGCCTCTAACACCTCGCCCGCCTCTAGCGCACGGTGCGACGCGTAGATGCCACCCATGGCGGCGACGTTCAGTACGTTGGCGACACAGCCGCGATGCGTGAGCTGAGCGCCCTTGGGTCGCCCTGTAGTGCCCGAAGTATAAAAAATACAGGCGTCACTATCGGGGTCGATCTCAACTTCAGGTAATGTCCCCCCCGTGGCGACGGCAACTTCCCAAGGGGTAGTTGTTAGCGGACACTCCTCGGTACGCACGGAGACCAGCGCTATATCGGCGAATTGATCGCTCACCGTACTGAAAGTTGCCAAACGCTGTTGATCACCAATCAGCAGTTTTGGCTTGGAGTCATTAATGGCATAGGCCATTTCATCGGCCACCCACCAGGCGTTCAACCCGACGACAACAGCGCCAATCGCATTAATGGCCCAGTGCGCCAACATCCATTCAGGATAGTTGCGCATGGCTATCGCCACTCGATCGCCGGGCCCAATACCCTGTCCTTGCAACCAGCTGGCAAAAGCCGCAACGCGGATCGCAGCATCGCTGTAGGTCATGCGCTCATCGAGATACACCATGTATTCGGCGTCTCCATGACCCGTGGCTAGCATCCACAGATCGCGCATACTGGCAGGGGCATTAACGTAACCCAGCAACGACTGCCCTGCCACGTCAACCTGTCCAACCTCCAACAGCGATCCCGGTTGAGTGACCAGCTCTCTAGCCGCTTCAAAACTTCCGATACTACTCATGTACTCTCCTTCAAGAGATTTTTGCCAAGGTTGCCGATACGGCCCATTGGGTTGCGCGAGCAAGCATAACCACAGCATACTTGCCGATCAATTTTTTTACTCATATTCGCCTCATCAGGCGGATTTAGTGCCGTTGTAATTCGAGGAGCTTCAGTTGAGCACACAAACCCTAGACCTTTCCAAACTTGATAAATGGCTGAGAGAAAATGTGTGTGACTTCGGCGGCGCCCTGAGCGCTGAAAAGTTTGCGGGGGGGCAATCAAACCCCACCTTTAAGCTGAGCGCAGGCGACCGTGAATTTGTCCTTCGCCGCAAGCCTCCCGGTGAACTACTGGCCTCTGCCCACGCCGTCGATCGCGAGTTTCGCGTGATTTCGGCGTTGCAAGGCAGCGACGTGCCCGTACCTGGCGCTGTGGCCTTGTGCGAGGACGACGACATTATCGGATCCATGTTTTACCTCATGGAATACATGGAGGGTCGCGTTTTCTGGGACCCGGTGTTACCCGAACTGAACAACGATGATCGTCGCGCGGTATATGATGATATGAATCGCGTGCTTGCAGCGATGCACAGCGTTGACGTAGAAGAGGCTGGCTTGGGCGATTACGGTAGACCGGGTAACTACTTTGAGCGCCAAGTGGGTCGTTGGAGCAAGCAGTATCGCGCGTCGGAAACCGAAACCGTACCTGATATGGAAGAACTCATGGTGTGGCTATCAGAAAACATGCCCGCTGACGATGGCCGAGTAGCATTGGTGCACGGAGATTACCGTTTAGACAATGTCATGTTTCACCCTACGGAACCTAAAATCATCGCCGTATTGGACTGGGAACTCAGTACCTTGGGCAACCCGATCGCCGATCTGGCCTACCAAGTCATGGCCTGGCAACT
>QXYP01000255.1 GCA_009886815.1 Halieaceae bacterium | reverse complement strand
CCAACACCAGAAACAATACTGGTATAAAAAAGGCCATCTGGGACTGTCCTTACAAGCTGGTCCATAATTCTGACAATAATGGGGCGATTGCCCTGTAAGTCTTGAATAATTCGCATGCGTTCGAGCAGCTCGGTACGCCTACCCCTAAGATCCCTTATCTCTGCCACCTGCTCATCGAGCTCAGCAATACTTTGTCGGACATAGGCGTTGCGCTTTTCTTGAAAAGATATGCGGCCATCAAACATTAAATCAGTGACAAAGAGAATGAAGATCGCCACCAGAGCCATCAGCGCTAAGCCTGCGATAAACTCTTTCTTGCGTTCCGCGCGAAGTTCTTCGCGCCAGGGCAAAAGATTAATCGTCGCCATTAGTCAAAGCTCCTTAGAGCTAGGCCGCAGGCAATCATCATCGCTGGCGCATCGGAATTCAGTGCCACCGCATTAACCCGCGGCGAAATACTCATATCAGCGAACGGATTTGCCACAATAGTGCGACAGCCCAAACGGCCAGCCACCAGCGGTTCCAAGCCATCCATTGCCGCAACGCCTCCAGCCAAAATCACGCAGTCAACGCTGTTGAAATCGCTGGAAGAAAAAAAGAATTGAAGTGATCTTCCCACCTGCTGCACCACCGCCTCACGAAAAGGTTCCAGCACATCGACCTCGTAGTCATCGGGAAGGCCACCCTGCTTTTTTGCGAGCCCCGCTTCTTCAAGGGGCAAGCCGTATCGTCGCATGATTTCGTCCGTCAACTGCTTGCCACCAAACAGCTGCTCCCGGGTATAAACCGTCTCGCCTTTGTGCAAGACAGACAGCGTTGTCATGGTCGCACCGATATCTACAACCGCGACTGTAGCCGACTCTTCGATTTGCCACTGGACTTTGATTAACTCAAAGGCTCGCTCCATAGCGTAGGCCTCGACGTCCACCACCTTAGGTATCAGATCGGCGAGTTCGAGAGCCTCTACACGGGCATCAATCGTTTCGCGGCGACAGGCGGCGAGCAATACGTCTACCTGATCTGAACGCCCTGCAGACGCCCCCTGAACCTCAAAGTCGATAGCAACCTCTTCTAGAGGGTAGGGAATATATTGATCGGCCTCGAGGGTGAGCTGCGTCTCCATATCGTCATCATTTAAGCCCAAGGGCATGGGCAGCGATTTAGTAATCACTGATGATCCAGCCACCGCCGCGCAAACCAATTTATTTTTGGACCGTGCACGGGCGTAGAGACTACGCAAGGCATCTGCAACGGCTTCGGTGTTATTAATATTTTTTTCTACTACACAATCCTGAGGCAAAGACGCTACAGCAAAAGCCTCAACACGAAAGCGGTCTCCCGATCGGCTTAACTCGATCAGCTTTATTGTTGTTGAGCTGATATCGATGCCCAACATTTGAGACGGTTTTCGCTTTCCAAAAAGGCCTAGCACGCTATAAATCTCATCCCGTTTTGGTTGCCTGCCACCGCACTCTTTACAAGGATTACGGCGCATGTGTGATTATGCTTGGTATAATACTGGTTTACGATGCACTACAAGCCTTTAAAAAGCCCATTTTTACGCAGTAATTTGCGCCCTCACCTGCCAAAGTACACATCCTCAAACTCTAATTAACACCGCCAAAACATTGTTTACTCAAATTAACACCTTATTGGGAGCGTTTAGGTCTTGGCTTTGACCCGCACATTGTTGATCGGCTTCATTATCGCAGGTTGTGCCGCTCTTTGGTGGCTCGCAGGTTTATACCTATATTTAAGCCCTAACTTACCTGACGCGGACACATTGCGCGACGTTAAGTTGCAAACACCTATGAAGGTGATGAGCAATGATGGGAGGCTCATTGGGCAGTTTGGAGAGCAAAAAAGAAGCCCTCTACAATTTGACGAGATCCCTAGTGACTTTGTAAACGCTCTACTCGCTGCCGAGGATGATCAATTTTTTGAACACGGTGGCGTTGACCTACTGGGCTTGGCAAGAGCCGTATCCGAACTTATTGCCACCGGGCGAAAGCGTTCGGGAGGTAGCACTCTGACCATGCAGGTCGCCCGCAACTATGCGCTTACCTTGGAGCAAACCTTTCTTCGCAAGTTCAATGAAATCCTGTTGGCCCTAGAAGTCGAACGCGTACTCACCAAGGAAGAAATTTTTGAACTGTATGTCAATCGAATTTTCCTGGGTCATCGATCCTATGGTTTCGAAGCAGCAGCACAAACCTACTATGGAAAATCATTGTCTGAATTATCCCTACCTCAGCACGCCATGTTGGCAGGCATCCCCAAGGCGCCTTCAAGAAACAACCCCCTAAGCAACCCAGAAAGAGCCAAGATTCGCAGAGACTGGATTCTTGGTCGAATGGCCTCCCTGGGAATGATCGATGAAACAGCTCGCGATAGCAGTCGTGCAAGTCCTGTCGTGGCAACATACAGCGGTTTACGGGTTGAAGTTGAAGCAGACTACATTGCTGAAATGGTTCGCAAAGAAATGCTCAGTCGTTTTGGCAACGGTGCGTACAGCGATGGCTACGTGGTGTACACCACAGTTGATGGCAACGCTCAGCTTGCAGCACGACAAGCGCTTATCAATGGGCTGAGAACCTATGATAAACGCCATGGCTGGCGGGGGCCGGAACGTCAACTACCACCGCTGGAAGAAGAAGATGAATCACAGCTGCAGGAACGATGGCGGCTGGCACTGGCTGAAATGCCCGTTATTGTCGATCTTGTACCCGCCATTGTTACCGAAATCGATGGAACGGGCGCCAATGTACTGAGTAAATCGGGTCAGCAGCAACGCCTTCAATGGCAAGACGATCTCAAAAGTATTCGTCGTTATCGAACCGAAAATCTGACCAGCTCTGCCGCCGAATCAATCGAGGATTTGCTCTCCGTAGGCGATCTCATCCGTATAGAAGAGGACCCGGAGAAAGGCACTTATCGGCTTACTCAAGTACCCCGTGCACAAGCGGCGCTGGTCGCGTTAAACCCTAGCGATGGCGCCATTCGAGCTCTCGTAGGTGGCATGGGATTCGAACTCTCAAAATTTAATCGAGCCACCCAGGCGCGGCGCCAGCCGGGTTCTAATTTCAAGGCCTTTTTATACGCCGCCGCATTGGAGCATGGCATAACGCCCGCAACCCTAATCAATGATGCACCCATCGTTTTAGACAATTTGTCCAGCGATGAAATATGGCGGCCCGAAAATGATAGCGGGCGATTTTATGGCCCCACCCGACTGCGCAACGCATTGACCTATTCCCGTAATCTGGTTTCCATTCGGGTACTTCAACGCCTGGGCCTCAATCGCTTTATTGACTACGTTGAACAAATGGGCTTCAACACGGAAGGCATGGCAAGAAACCTCACTCTCGCACTGGGCACCCATGCCTATACGCCCCTCGATATTGCAGCGGGATACGCCATTGTCGCTAACGGTGGTTTTCGAGTAGAGCCCTATTTAATAGCGCGCATAGAAGATGCAACAGGCAACGTGATTTATGAGGCAGACCCCTGGGTTGCTTGCCCTGCGTGCGGTGAAATAGGGCCCAAAGACGAGGAAGCTTTGCGCATGGAAGACATTCTTCAACCAGTCAACTCAGACATTAGAGAAGCACCTCAAGTTATGGATCCTAGAGCGAGCTATCTCATGTCATCCATGCTCGGTGACGTTATTAAACGCGGTACAGGGCGGCGCGCGCGAGTTTTAGAGCGTAGTGATATTGCCGGAAAGACCGGCACAACGAATGGCCCTAGAGACGCTTGGTTTTCAGGCTTCAACCCCAATCTCGTTGCTACGTCGTGGGTTGGTTTTGACGACTATAGCCTACTGGGCAAGCGTGAATTCGGCGGTACGGCAGCGCTACCGATCTGGATAGATTTTATGCGTGAGGCGCTACCTAAAGAGCAATCCTCACCCAGCATGCCCAGTGGTGTGGTGCGTCTTAGAATAGACCGTAAGACAGGGCGCCGGGTGACGGGCACACCCGAGGGCAGTGTCTATGAATACTTTTTTGAGGAGTTTCTTCCCACTCAAACTTCAGATGGTGATAAGCCTTTGGGCACTGATGAGCTCGATGGGTTGTTTTAAAACGCCCAATCAACGCCAGTTGCGATCAGCCCCAAAGCCAACCCCGCCCCAAAGCTGCTCTTCGTAGTCATCATCAATGTCACACCGAGCCACACCTGAAGCCTGGGCGGCCCGTGCCACCGCTGGCGCGATAATAGGCATCAATCGAGGATCCATAGGCTTTGGCAAAATGTAGTTCGGGCCATACTCTAAATCGATGAGACTGTAAGCATCTAACACAGATTCGGGCACGGGCTCTCTTGCCAATTCAGCCAGGGCGTTAACCGTAGCAATTTTCATCGCTTCGTTAATGGTCGAGGCTCTAACATCTAACGCCCCCCTAAAAATAAAGGGAAAGCCCAAAACATTGTTGACCTGATTGGGTAAATCGGACCGCCCCGTTGCCATCACAATGTCGCTGCGTGTTGCCATAGCAAGTTCACGTTTAATTTCAGGGTCAGGGTTTGAGCATGCAAAAATAATGGGGCGGGGTGCCATTGATTTCACCATGTCTTGAGAAACCAAGTCCGAGCCCGACAGACCCACAAACACGTCGCAATCTTTCATAGCGTCATCAAGGGTGCGCTTGTCTGTATTAACAGCGAATAGCGCCTTTTGCTCATTGAGCTGCTCGCGCCCGGCATGGATGACACCCTGGCGATCCAACATCAGCATGCGCCCAGGATCAGCCCCCATTTCCAGAAGCAGCTTCATACACGCTACAGCGGCAGCACCGGCACCCAGACAAACGACATTGACGTTATCGAGTGTCTTCTGCTGAATCTCAAGCGCGTTGACTAACGCCGCAGCTGTGACAATGGCTGTCCCGTGTTGATCGTCGTGAAATATAGGAATATCGCACAAGGCTTGAAGCCTACGCTCAATCTCAAAACACTCAGGCGCTTTAATATCTTCAAGATTAATACCGCCATAGGTACAAGCAATCGCACTTACGGTATTGACAAAGGTGTCGACGTCCTGGGTATCCACCAACACATCGATCGCGTTAATGTTGGCGAAGCGCTTAAACAGCAATGCTTTACCTTCCATAACGGGTTTGCTGGCCAGAGCTCCCAAGTTACCCAGCCCCAAAACGGCACTTCCGTTAGAAATGACAGCGACGCTATTGCCTTTACCGGTATACCGATAGGCCATCTGGGGATCCAGCGCGATTTGACTGCAGGGTTCAGCAACACCGGGAGAGTAGGCCATCGCTAGGTGGCGCATGGTATCCGCTGGTTTCGTCAGCTCGACACTGATCTTGCCGGGTATCGGCAACGCATGGTAATCGAGGGCATCTTTCAAAAGTTGCTTTGACATAAACGTCTACCTTCAACTCTCAATGCAGCATAGCGGCATTTGAGACAAAAAAAACGCCGGCTTGGCCGGCGCTTGATTCCCCGAGGGGACCTATTTCTTCAGGCTCCTGCCTGCGAAGCGCTTATTAAAACGATCTACTCGCCCGCCAGTATCCAAGATTTTCTGCTTCCCGGTGAAGAAGGGATGGCATTGACTGCAGACATCCAACAAAATGTCTTCACAGACCGTAGAGCGTGTCTTGATTTCGTTGCCACAGCTACAGCGAGCAGTGATTTCCTCGTAACGGGGGTGAATGTCGGCTTTCATGTACGGATTCCTTGCAACCCCCCAGATGGAGGCGCCTTAAAAAAAGAGGACGAAGGTTACCAGAAACCAACGGTTTATCAAGGCCCCAGCAGCATTGGGATTCCCAATTATTAACATCGAGGATACGACTTGCCACAGCGACCAGACAAGGCCCAAACCCTGTTGCGTTGCGCTGTGCCCGTCCCTGTCCGCGGCTACCTTGATTATCTGCCTGTCAGTGGAAACGAGGCTTTACCGGTAACGGGAGGCCGCATCCTTGTACCCCTAGGCTCCAGGCAGCTTGTCGGCATTGTCACCGACATTCTGGGATCCACTGACATCAACCCGGCAAAACTTAAGCGAGCCAAGGTTTATCTGGATGAAACCGCGCTTATTGATCCTAACGTGCTAAGACTGCTGGCGTGGACTGCAGATTACTATCAGCACCCTCCCGGTGAAACACTGGTTTTGGGTCTGTCACCCCGAGAACGGCGTGGTGAGCCTCCGGCAAATGTTCAGGAAGCTGGATTTGACCTAACCCTGCGAGGCCAAGGTTTGTCTGAAAGCGCACTGAGCCGCGCACCTCGCCAGCAGGCGCTCATTGTGGCTTTACGTAGCGGGCCCAAAACCCGGGCCGAACTGCGCGCCCTGGGGTTTAATTCGGATAACTTCCGCGCGCTGACAGCCCGGGCACTGATCGAACCTGTGGATATATTCGCCGACAAAAACTGGGACTGGAGGGCCCCATTGAGCGCGAATACTCATCAAAACGCCGCTATTGAGGCGATTTCGTCTTCGCTGGGCCAGTTTGCCTGCCATTTACTGGAGGGTGTCACCGGCAGCGGTAAGACCGAAGTTTACTTACAAGCCATTGCCGATGCCCTAGCCCGTCAAGAACAGACCTTAGTACTGGTTCCTGAGATCGGCCTGACCCCCCAGCTGCTGCAGCGCTTCAATGAACGGTTCGATGCCCCTATTGTTACGCTACATTCCGGACTAGGTAACGCGGAAAGGGATCGCAATTGGCATGCTGCCCGAACCGGCGAAGCTGCAATTATCATTGGTACGCGCTCAGCCGTCTTTGCACCCATGCGATCACCAGGGTTGATTATTGTTGACGAGGAACACGACATTTCGCTGAACCAGCAAGACGGCTTGCGCTATTCAGCCCGGGATGTCGCTGTAAAAAGAGCGCAACTCAGTGGCTGCCCCATTGTTCTGGGCTCGGCGACTCCTAGCCTAGAGTCTATGGCAAATGCCACCAGTGCTCGTTATCAATGGCACCGACTGACAAAACGAGCCGGCGGCGCTCACCCCCCCACCAAGCGACTTATCGATATTCGTGGCTTAGCGCTGCGTGCCGGCCTTTCACCCCAACTAGAAACAAAAATGACCGAGGTGCTGTCCCGGGGCGAGCAAGTATTACTCTTTTTAAATCGCCGGGGCTTTGCGCCCACATTGCTGTGCCACGACTGCGGCTGGATCGCAGAATGTCAAAACTGCGACGCCCGACAAACCCTGCACAAAAAGCCACCGCGGGTGCAGTGCCATCATTGTGGCCAGCAAAATCCGCTGCCAAAGCACTGCCCTAAATGTCATGGGCATCGACTGGTGGCCAGTGGCCTAGGGACTGAGCAAACCGAGCAGGCGCTGCGAAAAGACTTTCCAGAGGTTCCTGTTTATCGCGTCGATAGCGACAGTATGTCTGGGCGGCACGCTATGTCGACATTTACCCAAACAATAGAGCAGACAGGCCCCTGTATTATGCTGGGCACCCAACTGCTGGCGAAGGGACACCATTTTCCTAAGGTCACCTGTGTGGGTGTTCTTGACGCTGATTCACTGCTCATGAGTCCGGATTTTCGAGGTGAGGAACGCCTGGCACAGCTGCTCACTCAGGTGGGGGGTAGAGCGGGCAGAGCTCAAAAACCAGGGGAGGTGATTATCCAAACTCGTCACCCTGAGCACCCCATAATGACAGCGGTACTGGAAAAGGATTGGCGCTCGTTGTCGGCACAGCTTTTGTCATCTCGGGAGGCGCAAGGGCTACCTCCCAACGGTGCTCTGGCGGCCTTGCGCTGCGACAGTGCCAATCCTGAGTCGGGAGCCGCATTTTTACTCGCCGTCATAAATGCTTACCAAGGGACAAGCCCAGACCTGTCAACCCGCCTTGTGGGGCCACTTTCAGCTCCCATGGCACGGCGTGCCGGCCTTTATCGCAGTCATATCGTTATCACCGGCCCGCAGCGATCGAGAGTACACGCCAGTGTCAAAGCACTGGTAGCGATTGCCTCGGGACAAAAATTACCCAAAGGTTTACGCTGGTTTGTCGATATAGACCCCTCAGAGCCGTTATGAGCGCCCGCCACAGCCAGAAAATTTAAGGCTCTGTCAAAAATGTGCTGGCTCGGGGATAATTCCGCCCGTCCCAGCGTGCTAGACACGCCAAAACCGTGGAGTGAATTTACTATGAAGGAAGCGCTTACTTCGCTTCTGGATGCTGCTGTTAATGACTTAATAGCTAAAGGGCAGGTGCCGGAAGTGCCGGATCTTGTCCTCCAGATTGACCACACCAGAGACCCCAGTCATGGCGACCTTGCCACCAATTTAGCCATGGTGCTGGCAAAAAAAGCGCGCATGGCACCCCGAGATCTCGCGGCAGCGATTATCAACGCACTGCCTAAAAATGATCTTATCGCCAAAACAGAGATCGCTGGGCCAGGCTTTATCAACTTCTTTCTCAACCAGGCCAGTCATGTCGAAGTTATCCGCGCTATTTTGGCAAACGGGCCTAGGTTTGGAAGCAGTAATAAGGGTGCAGGTCGCAAAGCCCAAGTTGAATTCGTTTCTGCCAACCCCACTGGGCCATTACATGTAGGTCACGGTCGGGGGGCGGCGATTGGCGATTCACTTTCACGGCTGTTAGTCGCCACTGGCTGGTCTGTGCACCGCGAGTTTTACTACAACGACGCAGGACAACAGATCGTTAATTTAGCGTTGTCAGTGCAAGCCCGAGCTCAAGGGCTGACTCCCGAGGACGCGGGCTGGCCTGAGGACGGTTATCGGGGTACGTACATTACCGACCTTGCCACCGCCTACCAAAATAAAATCACGGTTTCCGCCGCGGACCGCACCATAACCGCATTGGGTGATGTTGATGACTTAGACGCCATCCGCGACTTTGCGGTGGCCTGGCTGCGCCGGGAGCAGGATCTTGACCTAAAAGCCTTTGGCGTACGGTTCGATGAATACTTCCTCGAAAGCGCGTTGTACGACAGCGGGGAGGTTACTGACACCGTGACGACCCTTGAGAACGCCGGACACACTTACGAGGAAGGCGGCGCACTTTGGTTACGCACCAGTGACTTTGGCGACGATAAAGACCGGGTCATGCGTAAAAAAGGCGGGGAATATACCTATTTCGTACCCGATGTTGCCTACCATCTTAACAAGTGGCAGCGAGGCTTTGAGCGCGTTATTAATGAGCAAGGTGCTGACCATCACAGCACCATTACTCGCGTCAGAGCGGGGCTACAGGGCCTAGACCAGAACATCCCCGAAGGCTGGCCCGAATATGTGCTGCATCAGATGGTGACCGTTATGCGTGACGGCGCTGAAGTTAAGCTGTCTAAGCGCGCGGGTAGTTACGTGACCTTGCGAGATCTCATTGAGTGGGTGGGTAAAGATGCCACACGCTTCTTTTTGGCCGCTCGATCCGCTTCATCCCAGCTAACATTCGACATTGACCTAGCCCTTGCGCAATCTAATGAAAATCCAGTCTTTTATATTCAATATGCGCATGCCAGAGTTTGTAGCGTCAAACGTAAAGCGCTCACAGAAGGGGCCGACTGGACACCACAAGCGGGACTCGACCACTTGGATACACTCACCACGTCGGAAGAACTTGCATTAGCGCTGCTCTTGGCCAAGTTTCCCGAGGTTGTTGCCAATGCCGCAGAGCGCCTCGAGCCCCACGACATCGCTAATTACTTGCGTGAAGTCGCGGCCGCCTTCCATGGTTTATACAACGCCCACAAACTGGTCGATGGCGAGCACCGAAATCAGTCTTTAGCGCGCATTAGCTTGGCAGAAGCGACACGTCAGGTCATCGCAAACGGGCTAGACTTGTTGGGCGTTTCGGCCCCGGAGAGCATGTAACGTTGGCAACAGAACCCCGAAAAAAGACCGCAGCCAGGAAACCGGCAACCAGAAGCCCTGCAAAACGCGCGGCCAGTCGGAAACCTGCGCCTGCGAGCGGACCACCTTCCCTGACGTTAGCCCACATTCAAGGGTTTGGGATCGGAATCACAGCTGGGCTTTTGCTCGGGGTTATTGGCTTTGCCTGGCTGACGAACCAAAACACGACATTAGCCACTGAGGTCGTTGAAGAATCGCTAGCTGCCTCGGCAGAAGACCCTAAACCTCGCTTCGACTTCTATACGGTGCTGCCCTCACAAACTCTGGACCTGACCTCAGATGTTGAACCGCCCGACCTTAGTGGTAATGCTCAAAGCGATCTCTATGTCCTGCAAGCGGGTTCTTTTAGAGCGCAAAAAGACGCTGACCGACGTCGTGGCGAGCTGGTTTTATTGGGCCTGAACCCCACTATTGACCAAACTGAGGGCGATAATGGCGCTTGGTATCGGGTCTATTTGGGGCCCTTCGAAAGTCGCTCAAAAATGGCTCAGGCGCGCTCTGTCACGGCACAGCAATCGATCGATACCTTGCTACTACGCAGACCACGTTCGCCCTGAACGGCGAGGAGAAAAAAGCATGGAACAATTTCACGGGACGACCATTGTATCGGTGCGCAGAGACGGCCGCGTAGCGATCGGTGGCGATGGCCAGGTCTCCATGGGCAATACCGTCATGAAAGGTAATGCCCGAAAAGTCAGGCGACTCTATCGAGATAGCGTTATTGCCGGTTTTGCTGGAGGTACCGCCGACGCGTTTACACTCTTTGAACTGTTTGAAGCCCAGCTGGAAAAATATCAGGGCCAGCTAACACGTGCCGCGGTAGAACTTGCTAAACTGTGGCGCTCAGAACGCGCATTGCGGCGACTTGAAGCGCTGTTAGCTGTCGCAGACCTGAACACGTCGCTGATCATCACCGGTAACGGCGATGTTATCGAACCGGAAAACAGCCTCATCGCCATTGGCTCGGGCGGGCCCTATGCCCAGGCCGCAGCCCATGCCCTCATTGAAAATACGACCCTTTCAGCCGAGGACATAGTGACGAAAAGCCTCTCTATAGCCGGCGATATTTGTGTATTCACCAACCACAACCAAACCATAGAGACCCTGGCCTGAATCATGTCAAATATGACTCCCCGCGAAATTGTCCATGCGTTGGACCAACATATTATCGGTCAGGCAGAGGCCAAGCGCGCGGTAGCTATAGCCCTGCGTAACCGCTGGCGACGTCAACAACTTGAGCCCGATCTGCGCAACGAAATTACGCCTAAAAATATTTTGATGATTGGCCCAACCGGGGTCGGCAAAACAGAGATCGCACGGCGACTGGCCAAGCTGGCCAGCGCACCTTTTGTAAAAGTAGAGGCGACCAAATTCACCGAAGTGGGTTACGTGGGACGCGATGTAGAATCTATGGTTCGCGATCTGGTAGAAACCGCCATTACCCTACTGCGAGAGGAAGCGCTCGTTAAGGTTCGAACTCGCGCCAAAGATGCGGCAGAGGAACGCTTATTGGATTTGCTGTTGCCACCCGATCGTGACGACAGCAACGCAGGCACCCGACAGGTCTTGCGCAAAAAGTTGCGTGAGGGCGGTCTCAATGATCGTGAAGTAGAGATTGAGGTCAAAAACCCGGCGAGTAGCGTGGATATTATGGCGCCCCCAGGCATGGAAGAGATGACTCAGCAGCTTCAGGGCATGTTTGCCAACCTCAACAAAGGCGGCAAGCCGCGCAAAGCGCCCATTCAAGAGGCGCTCAAGTTACTGGAAGAGGAAGAGGCAAGTAAACTCATTGATCCTGACGATTTGAAAGCTCAAGCGCTTTCAGCCGCGGAGCAAACTGGCATTATATTTATTGATGAAATCGATAAGGTGGCCAAGCGCGGTGAAATGGGTGGTGCCGATGTCTCCCGTGAGGGTGTACAACGCGATCTCTTGCCCCTTATCGAAGGCTGCTCGGTCACCACTAAACACGGCACTATAAAAACTGACCATATTTTATTTATTGCCTCAGGGGCTTTTCACCTTTCCAAGCCTGCCGATCTGATTCCCGAGCTACAGGGTCGCCTGCCTATTCGTGTCGAGCTGGAAGCGCTCACATCCGACGACTTCCGCCGAATATTGACGGAACCCAAGGCGGCCTTAACGGCGCAATACCAAGCGTTACTGGCGACTGAAGGCGTCAAAATTGACTTTGATGAATCAGGGGTTGAACGGATCGCTGAAATCGCCTGGCAAGTTAATGAACGCGCTGAAAATATTGGTGCGCGCCGATTAGCGACAGCCATGGAAAGACTCCTTGAGGAGATCTCTTTTAGTGCCTCTGACGCCGGGGTGGGTGAATCTGAGATTACAATTGATCGAGATTATGTCGATAGCCAGTTGGGAGAATTAGCTAATGACGAAGATCTGTCACGATTTATATTATGAAGCCTGATGAGATTGAACACCGAGTTGAGCGAATTCACTACGCCCGCAAGCAGCGGACACTAGACCTGGCCTTCGATGACGGCCTGACAGGCTCCTTAACCGCTGAATTTCTGAGGGTATTTTCTCCCTCGGCCGAAGTCCGTGGTCATGGGCCGGGACAGGAGGTACTTCAGGCAGGTAAAGCCGAGGTTCAAATTACAGCCATTAACCCGGTGGGGCACTACGCGGTACAACTCGTTTTTGACGATGGTCATGATAGCGGTCTATACAGCTGGAGCTATTTGCACGATTTACTCTCTCGGCAACCCGAAATGTGGCGGGATTACACCGCTCGTCTCAATGCGGCCGGGCTTGGACGGGATTCTGATACGCAAGTACTCATGTTTCAGCCCTAATTCAACACTGCCTGGCGTCTTACGCGAGAGCGACCCAGCTCGGTTACAATAAGCGGATGAGCCCCGTCGGAAACTCACTATGACTGATAAAATTAACGCCGAATCTGGCGAAACCACTGACTTTGGCTTTGAAACAGTCAACAAGAGTCAGAAAGAAAGTTTAGTGCGCGGCGTCTTCGATTCTGTGGCCAGCCGCTATGATCTGATGAACGACCTTATGTCTGCGGGCATTCATCGACTGTGGAAGCGCTTTACTATAGAGCTGAGTGCCGTTCGCCCCGGGCATACCGTACTGGATATTGCTGGTGGCACCGGTGATCTCGCCGCTAAATTTTCTCGACTGGTTGGCGATGACGGCAAAGTCCTCCTCGCAGACATCAATGACTCCATGTTAAAGGTGGGTCGTGATCGCCTACTAGACTCCGGTGCCGTGGGAAATCTGCATATGGTGCAGTGCGATGCCCAAATGTTGCCTTTTCCCGATGCCTCAATTGACTGCATCACCATTGCCTTTGGATTGCGCAATGTCACCGACAAAGATATGGCGCTTCGTTCAATGGAACGAATTCTGAAACCCGGCGGCCGATTACTGGTGTTGGAGTTCTCAAAGCCCGTGAGCCCCATGCTTGGAAAAATTTACGATACCTATTCTTTTCGAATTTTGCCGATGATGGGACAGCTGATCGCTAATGATGCTGACAGCTACCGCTATTTGGCTGAATCTATTCGCAAACACCCAGACCAGGACACCTTGTTGGGAATGATGGAGGACGCGGGCTTGGTCAATTGTGAGTACCACAATATGACCGGCGGCATTGTTGCTGTTCATCGGGGTATTAAGGCCTAACAGTGAATACTCAGCATGACCCGGCGGTGATTACTGCAGTTTTAATGGCGGCAGAAGGTGCGATAAATCGTGGCTTGGAGCTGGACCCCGGCAGTGCCCGGGATTTGGCCGACCTCAGTGGCACGGTGTTGGCTATTGAGTGTTGGGCCCCCGCCCTTGAAGTTTTTGCCATTGTTGAACCTCAAGGACGACTCCATCTGACACCTTATTGCGAAGAGCCTTGCAGCGTTCGCGTTAGAGGAGGGTTAGAAGACTTCGTGGCTCTGGCCACCGCGGAAGACCCCGCGGTGACGTTGATCAACAGTCATCTAGAGATTATTGGCAACAGTGCGCCTCTGATTGCACTGCAGACGTTAGTCGCCAAAATGGAGCCCGATTGGGAGGCACCTCTCGTCGAAGTGCTGGGTGACGTCGCCGGGCACCAACTGGCCAACCTGTTGCGACAGATCTTTCGCTGGGGTCAAAGCGGCAGTAAAAGTTTACGGCGGCAGTTATCTGAATTTATTCTTGAGGAGGGTCGGCTATCACCTCCCGCTGCTGAGCTTGAATTTTTCTATCAGGAAATCGACTCCCTTGTCCTAAAAGCGGATCGACTGGAATCGCGCTTAAAGCGACTGGCACAGCGACTGGATAAACAGGCGCAATGATCGGGCGCGTGCTAACAGTTTGGCGCACTATTCGTAAACACCGGCTTTATGAGCTTGCACCGGTTGATCGACAAACTAAATTCGGCCGCTTGGTTTTTCAGCCCATCAATTCTCGCGGGCTGGCCGCAGACGAAAACCCCGGGCAAAGATTGCGGGTGGCTCTAGAAACCTTGGGGCCTATTTTTATCAAGTTTGGGCAGTTGCTCTCGACACGACGCGATCTTCTCCCCGACGACATTGCCGATGAGCTCGCGCAGTTGCAAGACAACGTTCCGCCCTTTCCTTCAAAAGACGCCGTCGCTTGCATCGAAGCAGCACTCGGTGGCTCTATTGATGAACATTTTTTAACGTTTGAGCACACGCCCCTTGCCGCAGCGTCGGTGGCTCAGGTTCATGCTGCAACACTGCCTTCAGGTGATGCCGTTGTTGTAAAAGTCTTACGTCCCAACATTGAAAGCGTCATTCGTAAAGACCTCAAGCTCATTTCGACCCTAGCCTGGGCGGTAGAACGATTTTTCAAAGAAGGGCGGCGGCTGAAACCTCGGGAAGTCGCTGCAGATTACGAACAAACCCTGCTCAACGAACTTGATCTTCGCCGTGAAGCGGGCAACGCCTCTCAGTTACGTCGTAACTTTTCCGGTAGTGGGCTCGTCTATGTCCCTGAAGTCCACTGGGCACTCATCTCTGAAAAAGTCATGGTTAGTGAACGTATTTATGGCGTTCCCGTTACTGACATAGACGTCTTAAAACAGCAAAACGTCGATATGAAAGTTCTTGCTGAACGTGGTGTGGAGATATTTTTCACTCAAGTCTTTCGGGACAGCTTTTTTCACGCCGACATGCATCCCGGTAACATTTTTGTCGATGCAACAGATCCGCTTAACCCCTCTTACTTAGCCATTGACTGTGCCATTGTTGGTCAGCTCGACGAGCAGGACCTGTACTATCTGGCACGTAACCTGCTGGCGATTTTTCAGCAAGACTACCGCTTAGTCGCGAAGCTTCACGTTGAGTGTGGGTGGGTGCCAGCGAACACTTCGGTCTCCGAATTTGAGTCGGCCATGCGTACCCTTTGCGAACCCATTTTTGAACGACCGCTTGCAGATATCTCCTTCGGTCATATGCTGATCAGTCTTTTCCGCACCGCTGGGAAATTTGAGATGCCAATCCAACCCCAGCTGGTACTGCTGCAAAAAACCCTTCTCAATATTGAAGGGCTGGGCCGCCAGCTTTATCCCGAACTAAATTTGTGGGACACCGCCAAACCCTTTCTTGAGCGCTGGCTGGCAGAGCGCTACGCGCCTCAAACTGTGCTGCGACGTCTACAAAAAGAAGCCCCCTTTTGGCTGGAAACCCTCCCTCGGCTACCCGACCTGATTATTAAAAACCTGCAGGAACCCTCACCCGAACCCGCCAAGAACGGTAGCTTCCGTGTTAATACACTGATGT
>QXYP01000254.1 GCA_009886815.1 Halieaceae bacterium | reverse complement strand
TTAACACCATTTTAGAGCGCCCTGCCAATGAACGGCCCTTTATACTCATGGTTGTAGGGTACGCAGCTCCCAATGCAAAGGTGCCCCGCGCAGCAACGATTAAAAAGTCGTTTAATGAAATCGCAACGTTTGCATAGCACGCGACACCTTTAGTGGAATTTCCTGACCCGAGATGATGAGGGCGACCTACCCCTTGAACCGGAATTTTGCCGTCATAGTCTTCCAGCGAGCAGGCTCAGCACCCGATGCAAAAAAGTCAGCCAGCGTGGCTGACCAATAGTGCAAAGTTTTCACCACAGGGCTAATTATCAGCGATCCAGTTGCCATGAAATCCTGGCGGAATTCTGTGGGGAATGTGAATGCATGCCACGGGGCCATCGGCGATAGCCTGGGCATTTAAAATACGAAGCTCCGTCGTATCGGATTGCGTGTTGATAACATAACCCAACAACCAGCCCTCGCCCTCGGGCGCATTCTCGGCGTTAGGAACAAAAACAAACTCCCCGCCCACACCCTCAGAACCAAACGCATATTCATGCCGTTGGCCGCTGTGCAGATTGTGATGAAACAAGCTGTTGGGCTGCGCAAAGTTTGACACCGGCGAGCTTGGCAAAGACACCGTCCAGCTGTGCTGATAAGGCTGACCAAAGAACCGCTCATCAACTCGGGGAAACTCCTGAGGTGTGGCGTCGAGGGTGCTTCGGGTTACTTGCTGAGTGCTTAGATCAATCTCCCATCGTTCTAAACCCACTGGCTGGCCGTTAGGGCCATCAGGGCCATGGGCAAACATGGTCTTATAAACAGCCGCATCGATAATCACCGTATTGTCGTCAACCTCAAAGCTGTTGGCGACGTGAAATAGCCAACAGGGATCAACCTCGCACCAGATAACGTCTTCGGCAGTCCCTGAACGCGGCAGCAAACCCACCCGTGCGGAACGCTCGCTATCCCAGCGATACGGAAACTTAAACCCCTTGGCCATTGCACCTAAGGACAGCGTAACCGGCAGGTCAAAAATGACGACAAAGTTTTGGGTCAGGGTGCATTCATGAATAGAAGGCCCGTCGGAAACCGGAACTTTCAGTTGCCTAAGAACCTTACCCTCACGATCGATCGCCACATGACAGACGTGATCGGGCATCAACGGCGAATAGGTAATGGCATGCCACTCGCCGGTTAGCGGATCCTCGTGGGGGTGCGCCGTAAACGGGCTGGTGAGTGCACCTTCAAAGTTAGTGTAGGCCACGGTATCGAGATCGTCGTTTAACTCTACCGGGGGTGCGCCCGCTTCAACGAGGGCCAATATTCGACCACCCAGACGCAGCACATTGGTGTTAACGGTATCTCCCGGGCCAGTGGCGCTACGTGGGCCCGGGGCCGCCGGCGGCCCACCCGCTGCCTCAAGGGCTAGAGACCGCACATAACGATTGTGATACCACTCAGCGCGGCCCGCGTTGAGGCGTATTCCATGAACCATGCCATCGCCCAGAAACCAATGGTGGCCCCGTGGGTCGGGCTTAAACGGATTGGGGCCAATGCGTGCATAGCAGCCACTAAGGGAAGCCGGTATCTCACCCTCGACCCGGAGGTCGGTGAGACTTAACTCGTGCTTAACAGGTTCGTGAATACCGGTCAGGAAAGGATGTTTACGCCATGGATTTTTCAGCTGCCTAGCCACTTTGTTGGAGGTTGTTAGACCACCACCAACCACTTTACGGATAGTTTTCTCTATAGCCGACATATTGCATTCTCTCCGTGACTGTCTTTTACCTTAGCCGACACAAGTCCAGAGGTCGACTGCAAAATCCGTTCCGGACTTCGCGCTTAGTCAGCAATCTTGGTAGCTAGCGCCCTCAAGGGAAGGACATAGTGCGCGGCGATAATCATCAAGCCATTAAAGAGGAGACCCACGGTACCCGGGTGAAAACCAAAGGGCATCCAATCCATGGACCACCCACCAACTGCAACGCATAAGCCAGTCACCAGTCCCAACAGAATGGGGGTACTGCGCAAGCTGGGGAAATTTACCCCCAGATAAAAGGCGGGAGCTACCTGCAACAGAATTTCAAATTTCAAAACGAACAAACGATACAACGTCAGGTTTTCCTGAGTACTCAACCACACTAACCCCCCGAGAATTAACCAGGCACACCACTGTCCAGCCCTAGCGCACGCTGCATCACTAGCAGTGGGTCTTAAATATTTACCATAAAGGTCTTTGGCAAAAATTGACGACAGTGCCAGCAGCGCTGAATCTGCAGTACTCATGAGCGCAGCCAAGATTGCACCCAGTAACAACGTCACCACCACGTGCCCAAACCAACCCGTGCTGAGTACATCACGCATAATCAATGCCATAACTTGATCAGCGGCAGCCCCTTCTAATCCGGGAAAGCGCGCAATAGCAACGAAACCTAAGGCCAGCACAACAACCACAGCAAACAGCGGTAATACCGCCATTCCTGCTAGAGATTGCTGCAACGTGCGAGCGGATCGGGCCGCATAAATACGTTGGATGGCCTGGGGATAAACTGAGGCGCCAATACCAATAAGAATAACCGTTGATAACCACGTCACCGCACCACGACCATCGGGGGGCGCTAATTTTTCTGGTGCGATTTCTCGCAGCTGCTCAAAGGCGGGAGACCAGCCTCCCATATCGCGCTCAATAATTATGGCGATCAAAACGAAACCCATCAGCATCATTGCGCCCTGAATAGCATCGGTCCATGCGACGCTGCGCATACCGCCTATTGTTGAGTAGATCATCATAATGATCGCCAACACGACGACGCCCCAAAAGGCGTCAACCTGGCCACCGCTGAGCCCCTCCACCATAAGACCCATAACCTTTAACTGGGCCAGCACGTAGTTGATAAGAACAACAATAAGGCAAAGCGCCACCAGGGCGGACAGTGCCCGAGATGGAAAGCGGAACTCCACATAATCATTGGGAGTAATAAAATGGTGTTGACGCGATAAACGTTGCAGCTGTGGAGCAAACAACAAATAGCCGGCCACCACGGCAATCATGCTGTGCAAAATCGCCAACCAGGTAAAGCCCACCCGATAGGCCTGACCCGTAAAACCAAAAAGGGCATTGCCACTGTACTGAGTGGCAAACAATGTCAGCATGAGCACCCAAAGCCCCATGCCTCTGCCCCCCAGATAATAGTCTCCTAAACTTTTATCTTGGCGCTGGCGACTGGCAAACCACCCTATGACCAACAGCGACAGAAGATAGCCTGCGACAAAAATGAGTGAGCCGGTTTCAAGGGGTAAAGCCTGCATGCTCACTCTACAGACTCATCTGGCCAGCCCTTGAGCGCCGCCCAGACCACCAGTGCCGACAGCGCGATTGCAGCAATGAGTGTCACCCAGACCCAGCCGGGTACCAGCCATGCATGCCAACCAAAATTATCGTCGGGCCAATACCAGGGAATGCCGCACAAGGCGGTCAGTAATACCAAACCCGACCAGCGCCCTCTGTTTTTGAGGTGTTGTGTCATCGATGTGCGTATAACCTCTGGCGGTCAGCAGAATTGAGATTCCGCGTTAATCTAGGGCCTGAGTATCGACGGCAGCAGGCCTACCCCCACGATGGAAGCGCTCAGATGCCCAACTAAGTACGCCATAACCCACCGCAAGCAGCAGCACAGCGCCCGCCTCAAATACCAACTGGGTAGGCTCAAATTCTTTGCCCTGCAAAATAATTAATCGTGTTATCCCTGTGATCGCAATCAGCACCGGCAGCGTTACCGGTACGCTGTGAGTCGCGTAATAAGCGCAGGCCATACCCACGACCTCAAGATAAATAAATAGCAACAGGAGGTCGGCGAGGCGAACACTGCCTTCCCGGGAGAACTCGATAATTTCCATGGCCACCGCCACCATAGCCAAGACACCGATAAGCACCAAAACTAAACGCTCACCAATGCTGAAGAGGTCAAGTACAACCCGATCGAACCGGGCTAAAAACCGCTCTTGATCTTGTCTGCTCATGTTCTACTCCCCAAATATCCCATCGCCCTGAAGCCGGTCACCGTATTTATTCCCTCTCTTTTAACACACTACGCGACCCTATAAAGAAGGGATTACCCAAGGGCCTACCCCGACAAGTCAGCCGTCGTTCTTACCCGATAATGCATCGTTTGCGAGTGACCTCGGCCCTTCGCCGCGAATACCGCCATAAATAAAGCGTCTCACCACTAGCGGATACAAGAACCAATCCACAAGCCAGCGCGGCAAGGTGTGGGATTTTCCGGCGGGGCTATGCAATCGCAGTCCGGTGGGTTGGGGCCCCACAACTGACCCCCAACGGTGTGGTGGCGGACTAAAACGCGCGGGCAATCTGCGCTGTTTAATGCTTGCCAAAAGGTTCCGGCACAAAACTTTATAGGCCCAATTGCGAGCGGAGCAACGCAGCGGATCCGTGGCTGCGACATCGCCTATGGCAAAGATGCGAGCGTACCCTGCCACGTTCAAACAGGCATCGGTGCGCACGAAGCCGGCGGCATCCAACATATCTTGAGGTAAAAAACCCGTGTGGGGTTTCAACCGGCCAGCTGCCCAAATAATGAGGTCAGCCTGATGGCTAGACTGGCCACCCTCAAACTCGAGACGGCCACCGGCTAAGCCTGATGTCATGCCACCACCAGGTACAACCGCGCGATGGCCGTCGTGCAAAATGACCCCTTGCCGCTCCAAGAGCCCACGGTGGTAATTCTTTGTGCCCTGAGGGTAGCCGGGCAGCAGTTCCTGACCGGGAAAAAATATAGCGACTGATTTTTTAGGGTGCGCACGCTTTAGGTTAAAGGCGGCACTAGTTCCAGAAGGTCCGGCGCCCACAACGGCAATCGACGACGCTGCTTTAACCGCGGCGCACTGAGCGGCTAAACGGGACTCAACAACCTGGCCGGTATCAAGACGTTCATCCCGCCAAAAGCCATTACTCACTCCCGTAGCAATTACCAGGTAATCCCAGTGGAGGCGCTGGTGTCCACCATCTGCGAGCTCTAGTGCAGCTGTTCGCGCTATGGGGTCAAGGCGTACTGCCTTGCCGTGAATAATTTCCACCCTACTAAGACGTCGATAAAGATTGAGCGGTGTGAGGTAATTTAGGCGCCACTGTGCGTGTGCGGTAAGACGCAGCCCCAGCT
>QXYP01000253.1:7533-17830 GCA_009886815.1 Halieaceae bacterium | reverse complement strand
GGGGGTGTATGCCCCCAGCTTAAGTTTGTTGCCAATCAAGGCCCGAGATGGGCGTCGCTCGCTATTAGGCAACCTCGTCAATTTGTACTGCTGCAATGCGACCGCCTTCTTCGGCACGCTGCTGGAATTCAATAACGCGATCAAAATTCATGTATCGATAAATTTCATCGGCCATAGAATCTATTTTGGTCGCAAATTCCAGATACTCAGCAGGTGTTGGTAGCCTGCCCAGTAAGGCACCAATGGCGGCTAATTCTGCCGATGTGAGGTAAACATTGGCCCCATCGCCCAGTCGGTTAGGAAAGTTGCGGGTCGATGTGGAAAGCACTGTACTGCCCGACTCGACTCGCGCCTGGTTGCCCATGCAGAGTGAGCATCCAGGCATTTCTGTGCGGGCACCTGCCTTGCCGAAGATAGAGAAATAGCCTTCCTCCATGAGCAACTGCTCGTCCATTCTCGTGGGGGGGCAGATCCACATGCGGGTGTTCACGGGTTTTCCGTGAGCCTCTAGAAGTTTACCTGCCGCTCTAAAGTGTCCTATGTTGGTCATGCAACTGCCAATAAAGACTTCGTTGACTTCATCGCCAGCAACTTCAGACAGTTTTCTGGCATCGTCTGGGTCATTGGGAGCACATACGATGGGCTCATTAACTTCAGCCAAATCGATTTCAATGATTTCCAGGTATTCGGCATCATCATCAGCAGACAAAAGTTCAGGCTGCGCCAGCCATTCTTCCATTTTTCGAGCTCGTCGCTCTAAGGTTCTTGCATCCCCGTAACCTTCGGCAATCATTGAGCGCAGCAGGACAATATTTGAGCGCAGATATTCTGCAATCGTATCTTCTCCCAGTTTAATCGTGCAGCCAGCGGCAGAGCGTTCGGCAGAGGCGTCTGATAGTTCAAAGGCCTGTTCTACAGTGAGATCCTCTAGGCCCTCGATCTCCAGTATTTGGCCGGAGAAAATATTCTTTTTACCCTTCTTCTCAACGGTCAACAGCCCTTTTTGGATGGCGTAGTAGGGAATAGCGTGTACGAGATCTCGAAGCGTAATGCCCGGCTGCATTTTGCCTTTGAAGCGCACCAAGATGGACTGCGGCATATCTAGGGGCATCACGCCGGTCGCGGCGGCAAAAGCAACGAGACCTGAGCCGGCTGGAAATGAGATTCCCATGGGGAAGCGCGTGTGAGAATCTCCCCCGGTGCCCACGGTATCGGGCAGTAGCATGCGATTGAGCCAACTATGGATAATGCCATCTCCCGGGCGCAATGAGACGCCCCCTCGGGTCTTGATGAAATCGGGGAGGGTATGTTGCGTTGAGATATCAACGGGCTTGGGGTAGGCGGCCGTGTGGCAGAAAGACTGCATGGTGAGATCAGCCGAAAAGCCCAGGCAAGCCAGATCTTTGAGTTCATCACGGGTCATGGGCCCTGTGGTGTCTTGGGAGCCTACGGTTGTCATTCGAGGCTCGCAGTAGGTGCCCGGTCGAACGCCGGTCATACCGCAAGCACGTCCCACCATTTTTTGCGCGAGGGTAAAGCCCTTGCCTGTATCTGCGGGTTGTTCGGGTGTCCGGAATAGGTTGCCATCGGGCAGCCCCAGAGCCTCACGTGCTCGGGTGGTTAGACCGCGACCAATAATCAGGTTAATGCGCCCACCGGCGCGCACTTCGTCCAGCAAAACCTCAGACTTTAATGTAAATTCAGATATCAAGTCATTGGATTCATTGAGTATTTTTCCTTCATAGGGGCGAATTTCAATAACGTCACCCATGCGCAGGTCGTCCACGGGAGCTTCAAAAACCAGAGCCCCAGCATCTTCCATAGTGTTGTAAAAAATGGGTGCTACCTTGCCACCGATACAAACGCCACCGCCGCGCTTGTTCGGTACCCCGGGCATATCGTCGCCAAAAAACCAAAGCACAGAATTGGTGGCCGACTTCCTCGAAGAGCCAGTTCCCACGACGTCGCCGACAAAAGCAACGGGCAGCCCTTTAGATTGAATGGCCTGTATCTGCTTCATGGGGCCTGTGGTTCCGTGCTCGTCGGGATCTAGGCCGTCTCGCGTCATTTTGTACATGGCATTGGCGTGTAGAGGAATATCGGGACGTGACCAAGCATCGGGAGCCGGAGAGAGATCATCGGTATTAGTCTCGCCGGTGACTTTGAAGACCACCATCTTTATCGATTCTGCGACAGGGGCCCGATCGGTAAACCACTCGCCATTGGCCCAGCTTTGCATTACGGCTTGCGCCTGAGGGTTGCCTTGTTTGGCCAATGCTTCCACGTCATGAAAGGCTTCAAACATGAGCAATGTATGTTTCAACTGTTGTGCAGCTGCCTCAGCGAGTTGTGGATCACTTAATAACCCCACCAACGTCTCAATGTTGTACCCACCGTGCATATTGCCCAGGAGCTCTACAGCCTGTTCGGGGTTAATCAGAGTGCAGGGCGTCTCACTTTTAGCGACGGCAGATAAAAAGCCGGCTTTCACGTACGCCGCCTCATCAACACCGGGCGGAACTCGAGTGGCCAGTAAGTCCAGTAAAAAGTCTGCCTCTCCCGCAGGTGGGTTCTTGAGCAGCTCAATCAGCTCGGCGACTTGACCCGCGCTGAGGGGTTTTGCGGGGATATTTTCTTGGGCGCGCTCTGCAACATGGGCGCGATAGGCTTCCAGCACGGTGTGACTCCTTAAGGCATGAGATAATTTTCGGTGCGTAGTATAGCTTGTGACCGGAAATCATGACATTCGTAAGTGATGATCCTGTGCATTCATTGAATCCATACCCTAGACTTAGGGTATGACGAGCCAATTAAATCCAAAAACATCGGTTTCCGGCACCGCTAGGGTGAGAACTCCCTGTATTGGCGTGTGTTCTACCGGTATTGGTGATGCTGTCTGTCGAGGTTGTAAGCGCTTTAGCCATGAGGTTATTGATTGGAATGCTTACACCGAGGTTGAAAAAGCGATCGTTGACGAACGCTTGGCACACTTTTTAAGTCTCTGTATGCAAAATAAATTTGTTGTAACCGATCCCGGCTTGTTGCGCTGGCAATTGCAAACCCAGCAGATTCGTTTCAATCCCGCCCACGATCAGTATTGCGGGTTATTTGCGCTATTGAAGGCCGGTGCCAGCCAGATTAAAGAGCCTGAAGCCTTTGGTTTCTCCATTCATTTGTTGTGGCGTAATAGCAGTCTGACCACGCTCAGAGAATCGGTAGATCAAGAGTTTTGGTCCTTGTCTGATGCCCACCATCAGCGTTACCTTGCCACCCCAGATTTATTTGAGAGTAATTGAACCCTTGACCGCCGCATCAGATTTAGACGTTTTACTCGCATTTTTGCCCTGTCCTACCCCTAGAGGCTGGATCGACGCTGCTTTGAGAGAGCAGTCTCTGCTGCTCATTGATCATGCCAACTGTGAGAAAAAAGCAGCGGCAACGGCGATGAGCCTGCTTCATCGACACACAGACCAACCCGATTTAATGAACAAGATGTCTCGGTTAGCGAGGGAGGAGCTACGCCATTTTGAACAGGTGCTGAGTCTCCTGCAGCGGCGTAATATTGTTTACAGTCAAGTCACTGCTTCGCGTTACGCTGGTAGCTTGCACGCCTTAGTGCGAAAGCGTGATCCGGCAAGGCTGGTTGACACACTACTGCTGGGCGCCCTAATTGAGGCAAGGTCTTGTGAGCGTTTTGCAGCATTGGCGCCTAATCTCGATGCCGAGCTATCGAAGTTCTATTTTTCGCTGCTAAAAAGCGAGGCACGGCACTTCATGGACTACTTAACGCTGGCCAAATCCCTTGCTAGCGTTGATGAGATTGACGAGCGTCTGGGGATTTTTCGCGACCGCGAACAACAATTAATCGAGAGTGAGGATCAAGAGCTGCGCTTCCATAGCGGCGTGCCTGTTGCGGCGTAGTGCTGGGGTAGATGGCAGAGGGTGGTGGGTTAGTAGCGGTACTGTTCTAATTGGCAGTTGCCATCCGTCGCCCGAATGATCCAGCTTGCTTCGGCGGACCAGTCTCCTAGAACTATTCGCTCCCCATCGGCAGTCTTATGGCGGTCAGGCCTATGGGTGTGTCCGTGGATCATTAACGCCACCTTATGCTCAGCAAAAGCGGCTGCGATAGCCTGGTCGTTGGCATCGATAATGTTATCGGGATCATTCTCGGCTTTTTCTTTACTGGCCGCGCGCAGTCCCTTAGCGAATTCACGTCGCTCGGAGAGCGGCCGCTGCAGCATTTCAGCTTGCCAGTCGGGGTCGTGCAGGATCGCGCGCATTTTCAGGTACTCCACATCATCGGTGCAGAGCGTGTCGCCATGAAGAACGAGCACCGGGGTACCCTCGAGGTCGATCACAGTGGTGTCGCCAAGCAACTGGCCGCCAACTTGATCTGCAAACACCGCACCCAAAGCAAGGTCGCGATTACCTCTGACAATAAACAACTTAGTACCTGAGTCGCTAACCGCCTTCAACCGCGCTATAACGCGTCGATTGAGGGGGGTGTCGTCGTCATCGCCAATCCAGTACTCGAAAAAGTCGCCGAGAATATATAGGCGCTCCATGCCTTGCTCTCTATCGAGAAGCGCGTAGAGCCCCGCTTCTATTTCAGGCGTGTTGTCACTGAGGTGGAGATCGCTGATGAACAGCGTGGTCGCCATGGCTCAGGCAGCGGCTACCGTAACCGACTCAATCACAACGCTCTCTTTAGGAACGTCTTGATGGCCCGATTTGTTGCCGGTCTCTACCGCGCGAATCTTGTCTAAGACGGCGTCACCGTCAGTGACTTTGCCAAATACGGTGTATCCCCAGCCCTGCATGTTCTTGCCAGAGTGGTTGAGGAAGTCGTTGTCTTTCACGTTTAAGAAAAACTGCGCGGTCGCTGAGTGTGGATCCATGGTACGTGCCATGGCTATGGTGCCGCGATCGTTTTTGAGGCCATTGTCAGCCTCATTTTCGATAGGCTCCGCGGGCTCTTTTTGCTGCATATCGGCATCGAAACCACCGCCTTGGATCATGAAATTGTCAATCACGCGGTGAAATATTGTGCCGTCGTAAAAGCCTTCACTGGCGTAGCGAATGAAGTTTTCAACGGTTTTTGGCGCTTTCTCGCCATCGAGTTCTAGTGTGATGACGCCAAAAGTTGTTTTCATTTCAATGACTGTATTCGACATGGTGACTCCGGAGCCGATGATCAAAGGCGCGCATGCTACACGGTTTAGAGCAAGGGTGCGACACGTTAGTTCTCTCAAATTCAATGTCTCCCAGTAGACATAATGAGCTGCTCGCTTCAATTTTTTACGTAACTAAGTCCAAAGCGAGTAAATCGCCTGCGATATGGGCTACGCCTTGGTATCATGCGCCGTCCATTTAGAGGCCAGTCATGAGCTCCGACGCGCGAAGTAATTTTCTAAAGACCCAAATTCAATCCGACCTCGATGCAGGTGGGATAAGCCAACTGGTTACCCGATTTCCTCCTGAGCCCAACGGATATCTGCATTTGGGCCATGCAAAATCGATCACGGTAAACTTTGAATTGGCTAGGCAGTTTGGGGGGCAATGCCATCTGCGCTTTGATGACACCAACCCAGAAAAGGAAAGCCAGGTGTTCATTGACGCTATTCAAGAAGACGTGCGTTGGCTGGGCTATGAATGGGACGGGGAGGTGCGCTATGCCTCCAGTTATTTTCAGCAGCTCTATGACTGGGCGCTGTGTCTCATCGACGAAGGCTTGGCCTATGTATGTGACCTGTCAGCTGACGAAGCACGGGAGTACCGAGGCAGTTTGACCGAGGCCGGTCAAGATAGCCCGCATCGGTCACGCTCTGTTGAAGTAAATCGAGATTTATTTCAGCGCATGCGTGGGGGAGAGTACCCCAATGGGAGCCGAGTATTGCGAGCCAAAATCGATATGGCGTCGCCAAATATTAATTTGCGAGATCCCATTTTGTATCGAATTCGCAAGGCGCACCATCATCAAACCGGTGATGCTTGGCCAATATATCCGACCTATGACTTTGCTCACGGCCAAGAAGATGCCATCGAAGGGGTGACGCACTCAATTTGTACGCTCGAGTTTGAAGATCATCGACCGCTCTACGATTGGTTTATTGAACACTTACCGGTGCCTTCAAGGCCCCGGCAGATCGAGTTTGCTCGCCTGAACACGAGCTATACGATGACCAGCAAGCGAAAGTTGAAGCAACTGGTCGATTCCGAGGCGGTTGAGGGCTGGGATGACCCTAGAATGCCAACCCTCGCGGGCCTTCGTCGACGGGGCTATCCCCCGGCAGCGATACGGCATTTTTGTGAAGAAGTGGGTACGTCTCGCTCCGATAGCATTGTAGACGTTGCCATGCTCGAGAGTGCGGTAAGGAATCAGTTGAATGCCGAGGCACCCAGAGCTATGGCCGTCCTTAACCCGCTTCCACTAACGATCACCAACCGAGATGAACCCGAGATTTTGACGGTGGCCAATCATCCGGCAGATGAATCCATGGGTACCCGATCGGTCCCGTTTACCCCGGAGTTATACATTGACGCCGCAGACTTCCGCGAAGAAGCCAACAAAAAATACAAGCGCCTCGTCATTGGTAAGCGGGTTCGATTGCGAGGAGGCTACATTATTGAAGCTGACCGCTGTGATCTTGATGGCGCTGGCGAGGTGACTCGAGTGTATGCCCATGTCGTGGAGGGTACTCTGGGTGAGGATCCGCCTGACGGCATTAAGGCTAAAGGTGTCATTCACTGGGTATCTGCGACAGCAGGTTTAGATGCCGAAATTCGCTGCTACGACCGGCTGTTTAATGATCCAGATCCGGGCAAGAGTGAAGATATGATGGCGGTGCTAAACCCCAGTTCCCTAGTTCGACTGGAGCACGCTGTTATTGAACCCTCACTTGCCACAGCCTCTGCGGAAGCGGTTTACCAGTTTGAGCGGGAGGGTTATTTTGTTGCTGATCGCCATGATCATGCTGGGGAAAAGCCGGTTTTTAATATGACCATAGGTCTGAGAGATACTTGGAGTGATTCTCGTGGCTGAGTTGCGCCTGACGAACACATTGACCCGTGAGAAAGAAATTTTTGAGCCACGCGACCCGGAAAGAATAACGCTCTACGTCTGTGGCCCTACGGTCTATAACCTCGCCCACATCGGAAACGCTCGCCCGGTAGTGGTTTTCGACATGCTGTATCGCGTGCTGCGCGCTTTATATCCTCAGGTCATTTACGCGCGCAATATTACGGATATTGACGATAAGATCATTGCAGCGGCTCGAGACCGTAAAGAAGGCATTGAGGCGGTGACCCAGGAATTCACCGAAAAGTATCGAGAAGATATGGCTCAGTTGAATACGCTGCCTCCTGATCTTGAGCCCCGCGCGACTGACAATATTGATCCCATGCAGAGTTTAATCACACAGCTCATTGAGCGTGGCCACGCTTATGCCGCTGATGGACATGTTCTTTTCGATGTCACCTCAATGTCTAGCTATGGAGCACTGAGTGGCCGAAACCTCGATGACATGCTCGCGGGAGCAAGAGTTGAAGTCGCAAGCTATAAACGAAGCCCGGGTGATTTTGTGCTTTGGAAGCCCTCATCACAGGACGAACCTGGCTGGCAAAGCCCATGGGGATGGGGGCGCCCGGGTTGGCATCTCGAGTGTTCGGCAATGATTCGTGCGCACCTGGGCGATGCTATCGACATTCATGGGGGAGGGCGTGATCTTATTTTTCCTCATCATGAAAATGAACGCGCACAGAGCTGTTGTGGCTATGGTGGCGATTTTGTGCGGTATTGGCTGCACAACGCCTATGTGGATATGGACGGTGAAAAAATGTCCAAGTCACTGGGTAACGTTCGTACTGTTCGCGAGTTACTGGGTCTTTATGCGGGTGAGGTGCTGCGCTTTGCGCTGCTGTCTACCCATTATAGGTCTCCGTTAAACTTTTCTGGAGAACTGTTGGACAACGCAAAAACCGCACTCAACAGCTTCTATCAGGCATTGCGTAATTCGGCTGATATTGAGGCGGAGCATATTCGGCCTGAGGACACGGCCGCTTTTACCGCATTACTTGATGACTTGAATACCCCCAAGGCCATTGCTGCATTACATTCGTCTTGCAAGGCGCTGAACAAAGCCGATGCCAAGATGGCAGCAACCTTTAAAGGGGAGCTCCTGGCCATGGGGCGCATGATGGGATTGCTGGGTAATGACCCTGAACAATGGTTTACTGATTCTGCCTCCAGTTCAGGCCCAACTGCAGAAGATATTGAACACCGCTTAGCGGCACGCCTTGAGGCTAGGGCGCGCAAAGATTTTGCTGCCGCAGATGCTGTTCGTGATGAATTGCAGGCTCAGGGTATCGAGCTGGAGGATGGGCCTGAAGGCACTACCTGGCGACGCTTATAAGGGTCGGCCCGAAGACCTCTAACTGCTGACTGGTAGTCGCTGACACCTAGAAGCTGACTCCCAGAAGCTAACTCCCAGAAGCTAAGCGCATTCATGTGCGGCTGTGGTATTGCAGTGGGCCCCGGGGGTATTAATCAAATAACTTTTCGCCGCTTGAAAATAGAAGATAAAAGACGAGGCCAAAAAGAGTGACGCCTCCCGCGAGAGAAAAAACGATGACCCAGGATCCGGTCACCTCAAGAATTAAACCCGTCACAAAGACCCCAATAATGCCCGGGATAGCACCCGCAGTATTGGTAATGCCCATGAGCGTCCCGGCGTGCCTGGGCGCAATATCCATATGATTGACGGCGAATCCACCGGTAACGAAGGCTCCTAGGGCTGAGCCCACCGTCATTGTTGCGATGGCCAGCCAAACGGTATCGAGGTGGCCTACGATCAGCAGGGCGCTTGTGAGCCCACCAAAGCCAACCATTTGCATCAATTTACGAACCTTACCCACGGCTACGCCCCGGCGAATCAGTCGATCGGCCAAATTGCCGGCAATATTCAGAAAAAATACGGAGCCTATTGAGGGAATGATCGCGAGGAGGCCAACAGAGGCATAGTCGACGCCTAAGCCTTTATTAATATAGGTGGGCATCCATGATATGAGTACGAACAACGACCAATTGTTGCAAAAATGGGCGACGACAATGGCCCACACAGGCATTGATTTGAGAAAGTGATACCACGGGGGCGAGGGCTGCGCTTCGTCGACTGGGGTATCACTGCCCAAGGCAATCAAGGCTAATTCTTCTTCAGTGACCCCGGCATGTTGTTGTGGGGTTGAGGTCACGAGCTTTTGCCAAAAGAAGAACCAAACAATGCCGATTGCACCGAAGGAATAAAACGCCCATTGCCACCCCCATACCTGAACAATGATGGGTGTGGTCACCAAGGCAAATATGGTGCCCAGTGGAATCGCACTATTAATTAAGCCAATAGCTCGCGAGCGCTCTGCTAAGGGAACCCACTTTGAGAATGTACTGTAAATTGCCGGGAAGGTGACCGCTTCACCCATGCCCATGGCAATTCGAGTGAGAATGAGTATTGTAAATCCTAGTGCGGCGGCCGGCGGTGTTAGTACGGTGAACAGGGACCAGAGAATAACGCCCATGCCAAGAACCGCTTTACCGCCATAGCGATCAGCTAAGCGCCCGCCAACCACCTGTAATAGCACGTAGCCAATAAAAAAGGAGGACAGCACCAGGCCTTGCTGCTGCATACCCCAGCCCAGGTCTGCGGCCATAGGAATAATGGCAACTGAGATATTGACGCGATCTATGTAGCAGATAAAAACGGCTAAGAAAGACAGTCCCACAACATGAACGCGTTTGGGCCAATTGGCTGGGCTTAGCATAATATTTTCTCGGCAGCTTTTAGACACCTTAGGTGAATCATGAGCGCGGTTCCAGCGCGTCTTGTTATCTGTTTCCAGACCAGCGCACTTTATAGCTGAGGCACATTGAAGGTGCGGGTGCGGGGCAGATGGGGGCTCAAGAGCTTCGGGCGACCACAGCGGGCCGCCCCAAGAGACACTCCATTTGCTTCAAATGACTGCAGGGTGCCTTTATGTTGTTTCATGATTGAGGCTATTAGCCCAATGCTTTTTCACCAGAGAGGACCGTTTGCTGGATGAGTGTGTTGATGGTCATGGGTCCTACACCGCCGGGAACCGGGGTATACGCATCGACGCGATCTAGGAGTGGGCCCAATTCAATATCACCCACCCCTCCCGGGTGGTAGCCTGCATCAACGACGACGGCGCCATCTTTCACCCAATCAGCGCGAATAAACTCAGGTCGTCCTACTGCGCCCACGATGATGTCGGCCTGGCGAAT
>QXYP01000253.1:0-7523 GCA_009886815.1 Halieaceae bacterium | reverse complement strand
AGTGGCAAATGGTGACCGTGGCATTGGCTTGTAAAAGCATCATGGCCATTGGTTTGCCTAAAATAGGGCTGCGACCCACAACCACGGCGTGTTTGCCCTCGAGGGGTATCTCGTAATGGCCCAGCAGTCGCATAATGCCCTGAGGCGTTGCACAGCCATAAGCGTCTTCTCCCATGGCCATGCGGCCAAAACCTAGGCACGTTACACCATCGACATCTTTTGCCAGATCAATCATATCGAAGGCCGCGCGCTCATCGATTTGGCTGGGTACCGGATGCTGCAACAAGATGCCGTGAACGTCGGGGTTGTTATTCAGGAGCTCTATTTCCCGCAGTAATTCATTAGTCTTAAGTGTCGATGGCAGTTCGATCGCCATTGACTCCATGCCAATGCGACGACAGGCGTTGCCTTTCATTTTCACGTAGGTAGCAGAAGCGGGATCATCACCTACCAACACGGTGGCTAATACAGGGATCCTGCCTCCTGAGCGTTCTTTGAGCCCCTCCACGCGAACGCGAAGAGCTTCTTCGGTGAGTTTAGCAACATGCTTGCCATCAAGTACGCGTGCGGTCATTTTTCCCCCCATTGGACGAGTTTCGAAAACGTGCGCAAGTCTCCCAGAAATACGAGGGTAATAACAAGGAGGTAGGTCGTGAATTGACCGCCTCCGGTCAAATCAGTATCCTTCGCGCCGTCGGTCATTCATCGAGACCCTATCAGCCAGTTGGTGGTAGACTGTTTTTGGTAAATCGCACGACTTCGGAGTGTAGCGCAGCCTGGTAGCGCGCCTGCTTTGGGAGCAGGATGTCGGGGGTTCGAATCCCTCCTCTCCGACCATTTCTATGGTGGCTGTAGCTCAGTTGGTAGAGCGCCGGACTGTGACTCCGGTTGTCGCGGGTTCGATCCCCGTCAGCCACCCCATGTTTTTCGCAACGCGGCAACACCCACCTCGCTAAAATCTACGGGTCCAACACAGGGCCCCACTAAAACTATTGGGCTAATTTCAGTTTGAGGCCGTAAGCTCTCGTTAAGCTGAGGGGGTTTTATGGTACTGACAGTCGTAGCAATGTTGATGACAGCCATCTTGTTCGGGGGAATGGTGCTTTATTCGTTTGGCTTTGCGGCCTTTCTCTTTAGCCATCTGCCTGCGCAAGAAGCGGGGTCGATTCTCCGAAAAGCTTTTCCAGTTTTTTATTTGTGGTGTATTGCGGTAGCGCTGCTGGCAGCGGGATTACTGCTCTTTGTGGATACGATCGCTGCCTGGCTAATGATGGCTGTTGCGCTGACTACCGTGCCTGCGCGTCAGTTGCTCATGCCAGCGATTAATTTGGCGAGCGACAACAACGACCGGCGTCGTTTTAATATTTTGCATGGAGGCTCGGTGCTGCTGGCTCTGGTTCAGATGACTGTGCTCGCTTATGTCTTGATTCGAGTCGTCACCTAAGGCACGCCGCTCTTAAATCTCACGTTAACAGTTGAAATACCTTCTGAGGCGGCATTGACTGCATGCGTAGCTTTTACGTCCCTGTTTTTGCTAAGCCGATTTAGGAAAACCCCTTGATCAGTAGCCCTACTGGCTGAATTTCTGATGCACCCCTTCGCATAAAACGATCAAGCAGCACCTGACCAAGTTGGAGTTTGCTGTTTTGCGGAGCACGGATTCAGCTTTTCCTTGGCTAAGGCCGCCGCTATTTGTTGAGTGCCTACGCGTTTCTTCTGGGCGCCCTCGAGAATATTTGTCACGTTCTGGGCAATACGGTCAACGGCCAATTTTCGTGTTTTATGAGAAGCATTTTGCTGCTGGTGATGAATATCAATAATTCCGCCAGCATTAATAGCAAAGTCAGGGCAGTAGGCAATGCCCCGGGCTCTAAGGCCCTCGTCGTCCTCATCTTCGGCTAGCTGATTGTTAGCGGCGCCTGCAATAACTTGGGTTTGGAGCTTGGCAATACTGTTTTTGTTCAGCACTGCACCCATGGCACAGGGTGCCAAGACATCGCACCTTTGAAAAAGAATTTCGTCGGGTGAGACTGCTGTGACGCCTAGGGTTTTAACAGCGCGATTCAAATTTTCGCCATGAATATCGCTGCCGTAAACTTTGGCACCGGCTTCAGTGAGGTATTTCGCCAGATGGTAGCCGACGTGCCCAAGGCCCTGTATGGCTACAGACCGGCCTATTAGCGAGGCATTGCCGAAAGCGTGTGCAACTCCGGCTTCGATGCCCATGAACACGCCACGGGCTGTGGCGGGTGAGGGGTCTTCTCTTAAGGTGGCGTTGGTGCCGGCAACGTAGCGCGTGGTTTCCGCGACAATGCGCATATCGTCTGGCGAGGTGCCGGAGTCTTCGGCAATGACATAACGCCCGGCTAATGTTTCGACAAATTCTCCCATAGCTCGCAGTAACGCCGGGTTCTTGTGCTGCTTTGGATCGCCCAAAATCACTGATTTGCCACCACCAAAAGGCAATCCGGCGAGCGCCGATTTGTAGGTCATACCTCGGGAGAGTCTCAGGGCATCTTTCAGTGCATGGGCTTCTTGGACATAAGGATACATGCGGCAGCCACCGACAGCGGGGCCTAAGTGGGTACTGTGGATGGCGATAATGGCATTAAGGCCGCTATTGGCATCGAATATCGTCAATATCTTTTCGTGTTCGTTATCGTTGTTAACAGTTAGATGTGACATGTATGCGCTCCGCATGAAATTCGGTGATCAGTTTTGTTGAGGTTTTGGTCTTCAGGCATTTGCCACAGCATCGAGCTCGGGGCTTGCGTCTTTGCTGAGAAAAACCGCCAGTAACTGCTGTTGCTCCTGAGCGACAGCCTTTCGATTTTTGGCGCGGACGTAGCCAAAACCCCGCAAGCCTTTGGGCAGCGTCGCGAGGGCGACAGCCTCTTGATAATTATGCGTGTCTAGCTCTGTAATGACGGTCGATAACAAATCTAAATAGCGTTTTAAGTCGTTCCGCTCGGCGCTCCTTTCTGCGCTGTAACCGAAGACATCAAACTTCGTACCTCGTAGGCGCTTAAGCCGGGCAAGTCCCGCAAAAAAAGGCCGTATCCAACCACCAAATTCTCGCTTGGCTATTTTCCCGGTGATTGGGTCGGGCCGGCATAGCAGTGGCGGTGCCAGGTGAAATCGTAGTTTGTACGCGCCCGTAAATTGCCCGGCTAACTGTTTATAGAACTCGGGGTCGGAGTGCAGGCGGGCTACCTCATACTCGTCTTTGATCGCCATCAACCGATACAGTTGGGTGGCTGCTGCCCAAGTCAACGAATCAGTCGCCTCGGCTTGGGGGTCGCGACACCGCACAGCATCAATATGCTCTCGGTATTGTTGCGCATAAGCTGTGCTCTGATAAGCGGTCAGCCTGACAACGCGGTCTGCAATCAGTTGATCCAGTGTCATAGTTGGAGGTTTTGATTGAGCCATGGGCGAGCGCTGAAACCTTTGATAAACCGAGTCGGGCGCATGGGCATAATGCCGGCCCAGTTCAAACGCTTCCTTGTTGAACGCTACGGCGACGTTATTCACTTCGATCGCTTCAATGAGAGCCTGCCGTGAGACCGGTATCCAGCCTTTTTGCCAGGCGCAGCCCATCAGGAAAAGGTTGGCTCCAATCGTGTCTCCTAGGAGTTCTTTGGCTACTTGGGTGGCATTGACAAAGGTAGTCTCAGCACCCACTTCTCGGGATATTTTTCTTTGCATACCCTCCACAGGAAATTTCGCATCGGGATCATGGATAAAACTAGCGGTCGGTTGTTCTGCAACATTGACCAGCGCATGAGTGCGACCGATGGCGGCTTTAGCTAGGCACTCATAGCCTGCGGTTACGACAAGATCGCAACCGACTAATAAATCTGCTTCACCGGCAGGAATACGGACAGCTTTAATTTGCTCTTGATCGCTCGCTATTCGTACATGGCTGGTAACCGCCCCAAATTTTTGAGCCAACCCTGTTTGGTTCAAGGTAGCGCAGCCCTTGCCTTCGATGTGTGCCGCCATGGCTAACAGTGACGATATGGTGAGAACACCGGTACCGCCAACCCCAGCGACTACCGTATTCCAGGGCACTGAAAGATCCGGGAGGTTGGGTTCAGGCAGTGACGGTAGAAGGGTGATAGGTTGGGCGGAGGATTCGGGGTGTCGAGGTTCTGCACCGACAACGGAGACAAAACTCGGGCAGAAGCCCTTGAGGCAGCTGTAGTCCGCATTGCAGGCGTTCTGATCAATCTGTCGCTTGCGGCCCAGTACGGTATCTTTAGGAAGTACTGACAGGCAGTTTGATTCGGCGCCGCAGTCCCCACATCCCTCACACACAGCATCGTTGATGGCAATTCGCCTTGGAGGTCTGGCCACTTTGCCTTTTTTACGCTGCCGTCGTTTTTCGGTGGCGCAAAGTTGTTGGTAAATAATGACAGAGGTTCCCGTGACTTCACGAAGTTCAATTTGAAGTGCTTCCAGCTTGTCGCGATGGTGCAAGCTGAAGCCGGGAATGTCGTTAAATTGACCTTTGAAGGTGTCGGGCTGATCAGACACAAGGGCGATCCTTCGCACGCCTTCACCCCGCAATTGGAGTATCAGATCGCTCACACTTAGGGTGCCGTCGATCGGTTGACCGCCAGTCATGGCCACGGCCTCGTTGTACAAGATTTTATAGGTAATGTTTACGCCTGCAGCAACCGCCGCCCTGATGGCGAGTACCCCTGAATGAAAATAGGTGCCGTCACCTAGATTTTGAAATACGTGGGGTGTGTCGGTAAAAGGCGCTTGGCCTATCCACGTTGCACCCTCGCCACCCATTTGGGTAAAGGTGTCGGTTCCACGATCTGGCATCCAGGTGGCCATATAGTGACAGCCAATACCCCCAAGACCGCGACTGCCTTCAGGAATTTGAGTCGAGGTGTTGTGCGGACACCCAGAGCAGAAGTGTGGGGTGCGTTCAATAGTATCGGCAGGTACGGCTAGGGACTTTTCCTTTTGCTCAATCCAACGGATGCGTTCTTCCAGTGTTGGGCTGGTAAAAAATCGTCGTAGACGTCCAGCGATCGCCAGCGCAACCATTGCAGGGGTGAGCTCGCCCAAATTGGGCAATAGATCGATTCCGCTTTCGTCGAATTCGCCGACCACTCTGGGGCGGGAGCCCACCGGATAGTTGTAAAGCTGAGACGTTAATTGGTCCTCAATAATAGAGCGCTTCTCTTCGACCACGAGAATTTCTTCTAGCCCTTCGGCGAATCGATGGGTTTGCTGGGGTTCTAGTGGCCAAGGCATACCCACTTTATAAACGCGAATTCCAATCTCAGCCGCTGCGCCCTCATCAATACCGATATCTTCCAGTGCCTGCATAACGTCGAGGTAGGCTTTGCCTGAACAAATGATACCCAGTCGCGGGTTAGGGCTATCGATAACAATAGGATTAAGATTGTTGACCCGGGCAAACTCACGAGCGGCATAAATTTTATATTTATTCAGTCGCCGCTCTTGATCCAGCGGTTTGTCTGGCCAGCGCGCGCTGACACCACCTTCGGGTAATTCAAAACCGTCTGGAATTTGTATGGAAATTCGATTGGCGTCTATGCTGGCAGAAATGGCGGAATCCATATTTTCAGTGATGGCTTTTAACGCAACCCAGCATCCAGAAAAGCGCGATAGCTCCCAGCCAAATAGCCCCAGGTCGAGAACTTCCTGAACATTAGCCGGGGCCAGGACCGGTACCGATGCACCGATGAACATATGTTCGGATTGATTGGGGAGGGTAGAGGACTTGCAGGCATGATCGTCACCTGCAACAACCAGCACTCCGCCATTCGGTGCTGTACCAAATGCATTGGCATGTTTGATAACGTCCATTGAACGATCGACCCCGGGACCCTTGCCATACCAAAGCCCGAAAACGCCATCGAATCGAGAGCCCTTAAACAGCTGATTTTGTTGGGAGCCCCAAACGGCGGTCGCCGCCAGCTCTTCATTGACGCCCGGTTGAAAATGAATGTTCTGGTTCTTTAAAAAGGCCTTGGCTTGCCACATGGCTTGGTCGACCCCGCCAAGTGGTGAGCCTCGATAGCCCGATATAAAGCCAGCGGTATTGAGCCCCCTTGCCTGGTCGCGTTGCTGTTGAAGCATGGGTAGGCGCACGAGGGCTTCGATCCCCGTCATGTAAGCCCGGCCGTGTTGCAGTGTGTATTTGTCGTCTAACTGGACATGCCGACTTGGCTGGGCGGGTGCTTGGCTCATGATGACGGCCTAATCAGTGACGGTGTGCGCAAATTTTCTCAAAAATATGGGAATTTTTTATCTTATATTTATAGTTAAGCGCTTAATATTGAATAGATTTGTCTAAAAACTGTTTATATGGGGAAAAATATGCCAGATATCTCTAGGGTCGATCGTCAGATATTGGGGGTTTTGCAGACGGATGCTGCGATTAGCACGGCGGATCTAGCGGAGCAGGTACACATGTCGCAGTCGCCCTGTTGGCGTCGGATTAACCGGTTGCAGGAGTCTGGCGTCATCCGTGGTCAGGTGGCGCTGTTAGATCGGCAGCTGCTGGGGATGGAGGTGGTTGTTTTTGCAACGGTTAACTTAACCCAATCAGGGCGGCAAAATTTGCTCGCCTTCGAGGCCGACATTATCCATCACCCTGAAGTTTTAGAGTGCTACACCATGACCGGGATCTGGGACTATGTATTGAAAATCGTAACTCGCGATATCCGGCACTATGAGGATTTTGTACGTAACACATTGAATACCATGGAAATGATTCGAGAGCTTCACTCTCACATGGCGGTCACGGAGATAAAAAATACCACCGCTTTGCCCATAAATACTCAGCTAAAAGAGTCGAACGGGGATTGACGGTGGGGCACTTAGGGTTCCCTGCGCCTAATCTGAAAGAGGTTTGCCCGGGGTGCACTGGCCCTCCGCGTATCTGCGCTTAGTGGCATAAGATTGCTGATTGTGGGTGGCGTGCTTTCCTTAAGCCACTCGTGCCAGACAAGCGCCGACCTACCTGTCACCTAAGCGACAGGAGGATTCCTGATTTTCTGCTTTAGTAACTTAAAATACGGGCTTGATAAAATACGAGGCGCGAAATAGATGAAAAACGTGCTGTTTTGGAGTGATTGGGGCGTTCCTTGCCCCGGTGGGCTCTGCATGGCGGGAACAAGGTTCCAAGTAGTGAGTCGTCCATGACTCGCGCCGTTCAGAAGCCGGTCTTCCTGACTTGCCTGTAGATTAGTTGTCTTATTTTGCGATGTCAATCCTAATTTGCATCTTTTATTGCGATTTGCCGGGTTTTAATGGTGTTGCCGTTGGCATTCAGATCGGTCGCTATTGCCTCATGGGAGGTCTCTAAATTTGCCGTCTATAAATCGTTGTGGAGCCAACGCGGCTTATCCTTTGGCGGGCGCTCCCAAGAGTGACTAAGCGCATTTTTGGGCTTAATCCCAGAGTTGTGTAAATCGACATTGGCCTGTATTTGGGCTGAGCTTTGCTCTGCGAGCCAAGCGGGGTAAACTGTT
>QXYP01000252.1 GCA_009886815.1 Halieaceae bacterium | reverse complement strand
TCACTGACGCAGCTCTTCTCACTTCTGGCCGGCGCACGCTTGAACTGGAAGGGCAAGCCGTTAGTCAATTAGCTGAGAGGCTAGGTGAGTCTTTTACCGCCGCATGCCATCTCATACTCGAAACCCAGGGCAGGATTATTGTTACCGGCATGGGAAAATCAGGGCATATCGCGCATAAGATTGCGGCAACCTTAGCCAGTACGGGCACACCGGCGTTTTTTGTGCACCCTGGCGAAGCATCCCACGGCGATATGGGTATGATTACCCAACGCGACACCGTCCTCGCCTTGTCAAACAGCGGAACAACCCCAGAAATTCTAACCTTACTGCCCCTTCTGAAACGACTGGGCGTAAAGCTTATTAGCATGACCGGACAGGCCGAATCGACACTGGCGACAGCGTCAGATGTTCATATCGATGCCGGTGTGGATGCCGAGGCCTGCCCCTTGGATTTGGCCCCCACGTCAAGCACCACCGCTGCACTGGCTATGGGTGATGCGCTGGCCATTGCGCTATTGGAAAGTCGAGGTTTTACCGAAGAAGATTTTGCCTTTTCACACCCCGGTGGCGCACTGGGCAAGCGGCTCCTGCTCAGAGTGGAAGATCTTATGATCAAAGGCAAAGAAATTCCTTTGGTCAAGCCCACAGCGACCTTGGCTGAGGCCCTGATGGAGATCACAGCAAAAGGTCTCGGCATGACCATAGTGGGCGAAAACGGTCGCCTTGAAGGTGTTTTTACAGACGGCGATTTGCGGCGCGCCTTAGAAGGACAGCCAGACATCAACGCGGTAGCCATCACCAAGCTCATGTCGGCTGGTGTCAAGACTCTACCCACTGGACATCTCGCCGCCGAAGCCATGCACATTATGGAACAAAATCGCATTTCCTCACTGGTTGTCACTGATCCTCAAGGGAACATAGCGGGTGTTATTCATTTGATGGCACTGCTCAAGTCAGGAATTAACTAATGACTTCACTCAATACCGTCGCAGCCAGACTGAAATTAGTCGCCATGGATGTCGATGGCGTACTGACTAACGGGACCGTGACTTATGACAGCAACGGGCTAGAACACAAATCTTTCTGCATTAAAGATGGCTTGGGAATTAAGCTCTTGCAGAAAGCCGGCCTAAGAGTAGCCCTGATCACGGGCCGCTCATCAGCCATGGTCGAACGACGAGCCGCTGAACTGGGTATTACCGATTTAATTCAAGGCCGGGAAGATAAGTTGACGGCGCTTCAAGAAATGGTAGCTCTAATGGGCTGCACTCTGGAGGACGCGGCCTACATGGGAGACGATTTGCCTGATTTGGCCGCTATCAAAGGCGCCGCACACGGAGCTTGCCCTGCCGATGCAGTGGGGCCGGTGCGTGACGCGGCAGACTTCATCGCAACAACTCAGGGAGGTCAAGGGGCCGTTCGCGAGTGGGCTGAGACGTTATTGCGAGCTCGAGGGGAATGGGAAACTCTGGTGAAGACCTACGACCTATGAAGCTCACCTTTTCCTCACTGCTACTGATGGCGATCGCCACTTTTTTCTGGATGACGCTAGGTCGAGGTGATGAGGTCATACCCACAGCGCCCCTAACGACAGACTCCGTTCCCGACAGTTACGTGGAACGCGCCGAACGCTGGAGTTATGACCCACAGGGTATGCGCATTCAACACCTAACAATGGGTTCAGGGACAACCTATATCAATGATCCCGTCACTTACGCTGAGGATCTAACCTTTTTGAGTCCTGATAAAAATGGCAACCGGTGGCATATGACTGCAGCGCAGGGTCAATTACATCCTGAAATAAAAGAATTGCTTCTCCTTGAGGGAGTTGAAATCAATCAATTGGAGCGCGGCGCCAATATGCAGACATCGCATATCCGCCTCCTATTGAATGAAAACCGTGCAATCACCGATGCTAGGGTGCACATGTCTACGGCAAATAGCACCACGACGGCCACAGGACTGAATCTTGATTTGACATCGAGCCAGGCAACATTGCTCCATGAGGTTGAAACTCGCTATGCAAAATAAAAATGGGTCATGGTCATGGCTACGATTAGTCACTACGGCATTGATGATAGCAATCGCGACGCTCGCTCAGGCGTTACCGAGTGACCGCGAGCAACCGATAAGAATTACCGCAGACTCGGCCGTACGTAATGAACAGACCGGTGAAACACGCTACCAAGGCTCTGTTGAGTTGACCCAAGGCTCGCTGCATATTGAAGCTGATGAACTCACCCTTCATCAGCACGAAAACCTTGCCAGCAGTCTTATAACTGCCACAGGTACACCCGCCACTTTGGAGCAGACGCCGCAAGAAGGGAAAGCACCCGTCAAAGCGGCCGCTAACCGTATCGCCTACGATCAGAAAGATGACAAGGTCACACTGACGGAAAACGCCAGGATCGAACAGGACGGCGCAATCGTCACAGGGGCCATGATTGATTACGTCTTGGGTCAGCAACGCGTCACTGCAACCGGTGAACAGGCAACTGGCCAGGGCGCTGGTCAACGCGTAGAGATGATCATTCCTCCCAGCGCTATGGAGCGCCAAAATAGTCCGGACTCCTAAGCATGCAAAAACAATTATTCGCCCAAAACCTAGCTAAGGCTTACAACGGTAGGAAAGTCGTTAAAAATGTATCGCTAGAGGTCAGCTCTGGCGAAATTGTTGGCTTACTTGGACCTAATGGTGCGGGCAAGACGACCTGTTTCTACATGATTTTAGGGCTGGTTAAATCCGATGAGGGGCGCATACTCCTCGATCAGCAAGATCTAACCCCGCTGCCCATTCACCAACGAGCACGCGCCGGCATTGGTTATCTGCCACAAGAAGCCTCTATTTTTCGACGCTTATCCGTGCGGGATAACCTGCTGTCCATTCTTGAAATGCGCAAGGATATCAATCGCATAGCAAGGAATAAGCTGTGCGATGCGCTACTCGCCGAGTTCAGTATCGGCCATATCGAACATTCTTTGGGACAAGCACTTTCAGGTGGAGAAAGACGCCGGGTTGAAATAGCTCGCGCGCTGGCACTGGACCCCGCCTTTGTTCTGCTGGATGAACCCTTTGCCGGCGTCGACCCCATTTCTATCAACGAGATAAAAGGCATCATTAATCAACTCAAGGACCGCGGTATAGGGGTACTCATTACAGACCACAACGTACGGGAAACCCTCGATATTTGCGAACGCGCCTACATTGTTGGTGAAGGCTACGTGATCGCTTCAGGACAACCTGAAACAGTGCTGGCTGACGAGAAGGTCAAAGCGGTATACCTCGGTGACGACTTCACTCTCTAACGCCCTATTAACCAACACGCAATAACATCTGCGCACCGGGTAAATCAGGCCATTCTCCAGCAGAGTAAAGCAAGGAACACGCCAATCATTGCGGGGAGCCACTAGGCAGCGCTACACTAACGGCAGCGACGAAGAAGTAAACGCTTCCAAGAGGTGTAATGAAGCAGTCACTGCAGTTAAAAATGGGCCAATCACTGGCGTTGACGCCTCAGCTTCAACAGGCCATAAAGTTATTGCAGCTGAGCACCCTTGATTTACAGCAAGCGATAGAAGAGACCCTCGAATCCAATCCACTACTCGAACGCGAGGAGGAAGGGGAGGCTCAGTCAGAAAATCAAGACAGCCAGAGTGACGTTGACTTTACCGCCGCAACAGCAGAAGTGAATAGCAGTGACGAGCTTCCAGTAGATACCCGCTGGGAAGATCTCATGCCCTCCTCGGCGCCGCCACTCTCGTCTCCCGATGGCGAAATGGGGCAATTTGCAGATCGAGACGCCGAACCTGAAACCTTGCACGACCAACTGCACTGGCAGTTGAATCTAACGCGGTTTTCAGCAACGGATCATATGATAGCGACTGCATTTATCGATGCGGTAGATGCAAACGGTCGACTAACCCAGACACCAGAAGAAATTTTAGAAGCGCTAAGAGACCCTGAACTTGAACTCGATGAGGTGTTAGCCGTATTACATCGTCTCCAGCACTTTGAACCTACCGGTATTTTTGCGAGTGATTTACGTGAATTCCTGTTCCTTCAACTTCGC
>QXYP01000251.1 GCA_009886815.1 Halieaceae bacterium | reverse complement strand
GCTGCCAGATTCCTGTCGTCTCGGTGAGGTCAATCAGGGGTGGCAGGTGGCCATGCATGCCCTGTCCGCAGAACGCTTTAAGCGCCTTAACACGCGCATGCCGTCTATGTTGTCGGTCCTCGATCTGGCCCAGCACTGCGACATTGAGGGTAAATCTGCGATAGAGCGCGATGATGTCAGACAGTATCTCGCGGGAGCGCTGGCTAACCAGTGCGCTTTGGAAAATTTTATGTCGCGCATTTTGACGGTGCTTTCCGAAGGGGGCGAGTTGGGTGGCGAGGCTTCCATACTGAAACTGATGTCCTGTCAGCTGAATCAGGACCTCAGTGCCTACGCCATGGACCTGTTTGGCGAGGAGGGAACAATTCTCGATGAACACGCCCATGCGCTACAGGACGAGCTCTACGATGCCTATCTGTGGACGCCAGGTCTGCGAATTGCCGGTGGGGCAGACGAAATACTCATGAACATTATCGCGGAGCGAACCCTAGGCCTGCCGGGGTCACCGCGTCTGGACAAGGGCAAGGCATTCAAGGACCTGTGATGACAACAGTTGGACAATACAGTATATGAGCGAGTTGAGTTTTGGTCAGATCATGCGCCGCAACTGTGAGATCGATGATCAGGCCGGAGTCATGGAGTTTCAGGGTCAGTGGTATGACTGGGCCTTTCTGGCCGAGACTATTGACGGTCTGGCAGATATCTTTCGGGAATTCCAAGTCCCTGCTGGCGCTGAAATTGCCGTTGTGTGCCGCAATCGCCCTCATCAGGTTGCCGCATTTTGTGCCGTGATCAGCAGTGATCGCTGTGTTGCGCCAGTCAATCCTTTTGCCTCCGCAGAAAAAATTGTCGCTGATTTGCAGGACCTTAAGGCGGCGGTCGTCATTGCCAGTTCGGCGGACTGGGAGTCGCCCGTATTACAGGCCTTCGCGAGGGAGAATAAAGTACTGGGGCTTAGCCTAGATGAGTCGCGCAATACCGAGCACCTCTCGGTGTTGCCGACCCGTCAACCCGCTGACCCGTTGATATTGGCGCCCCAGAATCCGGGGGTGGCGGTACTGATACAAAGCAGTGGGACCACTGGAAAACCCAAACGGATTCCGATGTATGCGGCCAAGCTCAGTGCGGCATACGGCAATATTCCTGCTGGGATGACCGCAGACGGCGGCGCAAAAATAAAAACCAAACCGGCGCTTATCACCCAGCCCCTGGTGCATATCGGCGGCTTGTTCTGGGTCGTGCATTCGTTGCTGGACGCGCGTCCTATTAGCCTGTTAGACAAGTTCAATGTGGCGCAGTGGGCACAGGCGGTGGAGCAGTATCAGATCCGAGTATGCTCACTGGTGCCCGCCATGATCAACATGGTGCTGGAATCTGATTTGCCGGCTGAAAAAATTTCAAGTCTGATCTGCGTGCGTTCCGGTACTGCGCCACTGTCGGTGAACGCGCAACAGACCTTCGAGCAGCGATTTGGGATTCCCATATTGCCGACCTACGGCGCCACCGAGTTCTCTGGCGCTGTTTGCGGTTGGACCTTGGAAGCCAAGAAAGCATTTGGTGATGTCAAAGCGGGCAGTGTAGGCCGTGCCTACGACGGCGTTGGTTTGCGCATTGCCGACCCGGAGAGCGGCGAGATACTGCCCATGGGTGAGACAGGGATATTGCAAGTCAGGTCTCAACAAATGGCAAATGAACATGACTGGGTGTCTACCACAGACCTCGCTAGCATCGATGCTGATGGCTTTGTCTGGCTCAGTGGTCGTGCCGACGCAGCCATTAATCGCGGGGGCTTTAAAATTATTCCCAATGAGGTTGCGGCCATCCTTGAGGCGCATGCGCAAGTAAAGGAAGCCACTGTTGTCGCGATGGATGACGCGCGCCTGGGCCAGGTGCCCGTGGCGGCGGTGGAGCTTTGCGAGGGTGCAAGCGGGGTCTCCGAGGCGTCGCTGAAAACCTGGGCAAAAGAGAACATGACCAGCTACTTTGTGCCCGTGCGCTTTGCCATAGTAGATGCCTTGCCGCGCACATCTTCCATGAAAGTGAGTCTGATGGATGTAAGGCGCCTGTTTGACAGTTAACGCAGGCTAAATTTCCAGCGAGTAACCCCCATGAGAGGCACTATGTTCGAAACGATAAGCTACGAGACCCAAGACGATCATGTGGCCACGGTGACCATAAATCGACCGGACGCTATGAACAGTTTCAACAGCCAGATGGTTGAAGAAATGGCCGCGGTCTGGGCGCTGATTAAGGCCGATGACCAGGTGCACGCGGTGGTGATCAGGGCGGCTGATGGCAGGGCATTTTCCACGGGCAAGGACGTCAAGGAAGCGGATTCCATCTGGCGGGAGGGAGTTGTGTGGTCCCAGTGGGATCCGGGCAAGAAGCTGGGGCCTAAGCAGAACGACATGTGGAAGCCCATTATATGTGCAGTACATGGCTTGTGCTGTGGGGGTGCGTACTACTGGCTCAACGAATCCGATATTGTGATCTGCTCAGAAGATGCAGAGTTCTTTGATCCTCATGTGAGTTTCGGCATGGTCAGTGCCTGTGAGCCTATTGGCCTGACACGTCGGATTGCCTACGGCGAAGTCATGCGTATGAACCTGCTGGGCAATGATGAGCGAATGTCATCGGCTACAGCCCTGCGAATTGGTCTGGTCAGCGAGGTGATGGAATCCCGGGAAGCACTGTGGGCGCGGGCAGGGGAGCTGGCGGCCAAGGTCGCCAGTAAGCCAACCTTGGCGACCCAGGGCACCGTGAAAGCCGTCTGGCAGTCCTTGGATTCTGGGCTCTCAACGGCGCTCGACAGGGCCATGCTCTACATTCAGGTCAATAACCTGATGGACGGTCAGGTTGACCACACAACGGCGAAAAAGTCGCCCCATGAAGTGCGCTGATGCGTGCTAAGCATATAGACATGCCACGATGAAATTCGATTTTAACGAAGACCAGCAGTTTATCCGCAATGACGCCCGTCGCTTCTTGGCCGACCGCTGCCCAATGGACGAAGTGCGCCAACATCTTACCAGCGACCCCGCTGTTATCAGCCCGTTATGGCAGGAAATTTGTGAGTTGGGTTGGCCCGGAGCTGCGATACCTGAAGCCTATGGCGGGCTTGGCATGGGTTACCTGGAGCTGTGTGTACTGGCGGAAGAGTTGGGCAGGGTGGTGGCACCGGTGCCCTTTTCCTCGAGTATTTATCTCGCGGCTGAGGCGATTTTGCAGTTTGGGTCTGAAGCGCAGAAGCAACAGTATCTTCCCCGGTTAGCGTCCGGTGACATCATCGGCACCCTGGCATGGAGCGACTCCCGTCAACAAGAAGTTGTACTTGAGGGCGATGTGATTACTGGTACGAAACGCCCGGTAGCGGGTGGCACATTGGCAGACATTGCCGTCGTCAGTGCACTGACACCACAAGGCAAACAGGTTTTGGTGTTGGTGGAATTCGCAGAATCAACGGTAGCTAGTGGTAAGCAGGTGCAAAGGGAGGCCCTAAAGTCTGCAGACCCCTCCGTGCGTAACGCTCAACTCACTTTCGACCGATGCCCCGCACAGATACTGGGTAATAGCGATCGTAGATCGTTGCCCGCGCTGCTCGATCGGGCGGCCGTGCTACTGGCCTTTGAGCAGATTGGGGGGGCGGATCGCTGCCTTGAGTCGACGGTTGATTACGTCAAGGAGCGCAAGACCTTTGGCAGGGCGGTGGGTTCTTATCAGGCGGTAAAACATAAGCTCGCCAGAATGTATGCTCAAAATGAGCTGGCGCGTTCCAATGCGTATTACGGGGCTTGGGCTCTAGCGTCCGACAGTGGCGAACTGCCCATTGCGGCTTCGGCAGCACGCATCAGTGCCACCGAGTGCTTTGAGTATTCTGCACGAGAAGGTCTGCACCTCCATGGCGGTATGGGCTACACCTGGGAGGTCGACTGCCACCTATATCTCAAGCGTTCCCGAGACCTGGCTTTGCGCCTGGGCAGCTTGCGGCAATGGAAAGAAAAATTGATCAGTGCAACCCTGGCCGCAACACGTGCCCCTGCGACGATTCCCACTTGGCTGGCCAACTCGTGACGCAGCCTCCGCATCAGCCACACTCAAACATTGGGCGATTCTATGAAACCTGAAGACTTCGAGAAAATTAGCTATCAGGTATCTAAGGGGGTGGCGCTGGTTACCCTCAATAACCCGGATCGGCGCAATGCTTGGGGTGGTCGAATGTCTGTGGAATATCGCTGGTCGCTGTACAACGCGCATTTAGATGACGGCGTTAGGGTGGTAGTGGTTACTGGCAGTGGTGCAGATTTCTGCGTAGGGGCTGATTCAAAGGAGCTTAATTCGATCGAAAGTGCCGGTGGCCAATACCAAAAAAGTCGGCTCGATCTGCCCCCTTACCCGGAAAATACACCCGAGCAATTCCGACGCAATCACGCCTACCCGCTGTGTATCTCCAAGCCGGTAATAGCGGCCGTTAACGGTAGCTGCGCGGGCGTTGGTTTTATTGTCGCGAGCTATGCCGACCTCCGTTTTGGTGCTGATAACAACATTATCAAAAGTGCGTTTGCGCGCTTGGGCTTGCCTGCAGAATATGGTCTAGGTTGGATCCTGCCGAAGATTATGGGCAGCAGTAATGCGCTGCAGATACTCCTCGATGGTGACCGGATTGATGGCGCTGAAGCATGTCGTCTGGGCTGGCTGCAGAAAATCTTCCCTCCCGAAGAGCTGCTAGAAAAAACAGTCGATTACGCCACCCGGCTGGCTATGGAAAGCTCTCGATTCTCCATGGCTTGCATCAAGCGGCAGGTCAATTTTGACGCAGAAGGGGATTTTTCTGCGGCTTACACCCGCTCGGTTGAGGACATGAATGCGGCAATTAAGTTGCCCGATTTTAAGGAGGGGTTGCGAGCGCTAAAAGAAAAACGGGCGACCAATTTCTTAGATCTATAGGTTTTTTAACACGCTGACTCAAGGAGAATGCCGATGAATGCTGAACTACTGGCGGATAAATTAGAATTAGCCGAAATGGGCGCGCGTTACTGCGATGCCTGTGACCGCAAGGACTGGGATGCAGCTCTGGCCTTGTTTGCGAAAGACGCTCACCTCGATGCCACGGCAGTCTATGGCAAGGCCTTTGATGGTCATGCGCAAATTCGAGCGTTCTTCGAGTCGGCGCCGGACTGTCTCGGGCATCATGCAACGGGCTTTTATTCCGATGTGGTGGACGATACACGGGCGACTGCTCGGCTTAAGATGTTGACCCTGTTCAAGCGCAACACCTTCACCGTTGACTATGACTGGAAGCTAAGCAAGGTGAACGGCGAGTGGAAGATTGCAACACAGAGTTTCAATATCTTAGGTAAGCAGGACATCAGCCCCGCTTGATCGTCGGGGATGGGCCTGAGTATTCGAGGCCAGCATGGTCCCACAAAAATACTAGACACATGTGTATAAAATAATTAATCTTTTGTATCTAGGCGTTGTCCTTCGGCTGAGGCACCCCGGGTGTTAAACAACTTTGCCGGAGCTCGACGGATAAGTCCGTTCCGAGTTTTTGGCCGGACTTTTTTCGGGGCGGGGATACCTGCTTCCTATAAAAAATACCGATGTCGGCCCGAATTTGGCTACTTTAGGAACACGAAAATATGAGTGAAGAATCTTCAGCAACACCACGGGGAATTTTACCGATTGCCATTGAGCAGGGCATTCTTGAGGGGAAAGGCCTGACTCAGGGGGATA
>QXYP01000250.1 GCA_009886815.1 Halieaceae bacterium | reverse complement strand
AACCGCTATGGTGGGCGGTCATACGGGCTTCGTCATGGTCTTTTTAGCCTATCAACGGATGCGGACATGCGTTGACCTGCCTTCCAGCTCGCCAGTAAGGTACAAGCTGTCACAGTAACAGCAGTGCAACGACGGTCATGCAAACTCCGCTCACAGAACTTCTTGGTTGCCGATACCCTATTATCCAGACTGCCATGGGGTGGGTCGCTGATCCTACCTTGGTCGCTGCGACCGCAAAGGCCGGCGGTTTTGGCTTTCTTGCAGGTGCCGTCATGACACTGGATGAGATTGAGGCCGGTATTTTGGCGATAAAATCTCAAACCGACGCACCCTTTGGGGTTAATTTTCATATGTATGTGCCCTTCGCAGAGGACATCGTTGACCTTTGCATCGAGCAGCGTGTTCGTGCCGTTAGCTATAGCCGGTCTCCCTCTGCCAAAAGTGTGGAAAAGCTCAAGGCTGCGGGGGTTGTTTGCATACCGACCGTGGGTGCCTTCAAACACGCGGTTAAGGCGGTAGAGCTGGGCGCCGACGCTTTGGTCATTCAAGGCGGGGAGGGTGGAGGCCATACGGGTTCTGTAGCCACCAGTATTTTACTGGGGCAGGTTCGTGGTGCTGTATCTGTGCCCATTGCTGCGGCCGGGGGGTTTCGCGATGGCGGTGGGCTAGTCGCTGCCTTGGCTATGGGTGCACAGGGTATAGCCATGGGCACGCGATTTTTATTGACCCAAGAATCTCCGGTGCCTGACGCTACCAAAGCGGTGTACCTGCGAACGCCGCCTGAAGATATAGTCGTGAGCACACGCCTCGATGGGCTACCCCAAAGAATGATTGCCAATAGTTATCTAGCGCGCCTCATCGATGCGAGCCAGGTAGGTTTACTTTTGCGTGCTTTACGTAACGGTCTGGCGTTTACAAAAATGACAGGTAGCTCGCTGTGGGACATGCTTAAGTCAGCGTGGCATATGCGTCGTGGCGGAGATTTGTCGCTGGGACAAACTCTTATGGCGGCAAACGCACCTATGATGATTCAGGAGGCGATGGTTCATGGACGCCCGGAAGATGGGATTTTGCCCTCGGGTCAGGTTGCCGGACTCATCGATGATCTGCCCAGCGTTGAGGTGTTGATAAGCGGTATCATGGCCGAAGCCGAGAGCACCCTAGAAGTGCTGAGTAAACATCGCACCGGTGACACCAACCAAGACTAGTTGAGGACAAGGCGAGATGGCGGCATTCACCAGTCACGTATCGGCAAATATCGGACACATCATTTTCAATAAACCCCCTGTGAATGCGTTTGACAGCCATGAGTGGGCGGCTATCGCTGCAGAGATTCAGGCCTTGGGTCTAAGGGATGATGTTCATGTCATTGTGATGAGCGCCGAAGGCCGCGGGTTTTGTGCGGGTGTTGATATTAAAGAATTGGGTGCGCACCCCGAAATGATCGTGCCGGTGAACAAGGGTAATTACGACACTTTCGAGGCTATTCACAAAAATCCGAAGCCGGTTATCGTCGCGTTACACGGCTTTGTTCTCGGTGGTGGTATTGGTATCGCCGGAGCGGCCGATATTATTGTGGCCTCCGAGTGTGCCACCTTTGGTGTACCCGAGGTTGATCGGGGTGCTATGGGCGGTGGCGCCCACCTGCAGCGAATGTTTCCGGTGCAGAAGGTCCGACACATGTACTTTACCGGTGATTTCATCGATGCCCATGAGGCCTGGCGACTTGGCGCCATCGAAAAGGTGGTTCCCCTCGATGCCCTGTTAACTGAGGCAATGGCCATCGCAAAAAAGATTGCAGCCAAAAGCAACATCATGGTGCAGCTTGCGAAGGAGGCGCTTAACGGCATTGAGGATGGTGATCTCGAGGCTAAGTATCGCCGGGAGCAGGGCATGACCCTGGAGGCCTACAGCTACAAAGACTCCCAAGAGGCGCGTAATGCGTTTAATGAAAAGCGTGAGGTCAAGTTTACGTCTGGCGAATGAGTTACGGCCGCCCGTGGTTGAGAGCGTTTCATCTGGGTGTCAGCTGCAATTTAAATAGTTTTCTGGGCTAACTTTAGGGTTACGCGAATAGAAGCATGGGTCTATCGCGGGTTTATTTTTACAAGGACGGTGAGAGAGGATTGTCATGATTAACTATGATGAAGCAATGCGAGTCTGTGAAACTTATATTCACGCATTAGTCACTAATGATGTTGAAGCGATTCTTGATTTGTACGCCGATGATGCGACCGTTGAAGACCCGGTTGGCACCGAGTCCCGCAGCGGTAAAGATGCCCTGCGATCCTTTTACACCGGAGCGGTCACCGGCGTCGTTGAGGCAGCGCTCACGGGGCAGCCTAGAGTGGCGGGGAATGAGGTTGCATTTCCGTTTCAGGTTATTGCCGGACAGCCCGGAGAGGAAATTCAAATTAATATTATTGATGTTTTTCGTTTCAATGCTGAGGGCAAGGTTGACTTAATGCGCGCCTTTTGGGGCTCGAACAATGTGGGCAGCAAGTCTTAATAATCGTGTTGCGACGCTTTTTCTTTGCGCCGCTGTGAGCAACCTATGCTTCGTCTTATAACGCCTGAGGTGCTGGGGTGTTTATGATAGTGGGCGGTGTGTTATTGCTGGGCTGGCTGTTTTTTATGGTGCGGGCTAGCATTGCTGAATATTCTTATTACTGCGCAGTCGCAGAATACGAGCCCGAGATCTGGACGCAATTAGGCGCTCCAAATTATTGGATTGCACCCTTTCTGTTTTTGGTGACGCCGCATCGTAAGCGCCTTTTGGACACTATCGAGAATCCTCAGGTTCTTGCCTATCAACAGCGCTTTAAAGCCACGGGTCGGTTGTTTCTAGGCTATGTCATGGCGGTGTTGATCTCGGCGATCGCATTTTTTACATGGGCGTAGCCGCCACTATGGCCTCGCTTAAGCGCGGTGGCAGAGCTACTCAGGGTATTGAACCTTTTGAGCTTATTCCGTGGGGCTGTAGATCTGCTTTTGCGGACTAACCGGGGTAAAAGCCAAGCCACAGCCGCGCGTGCTTTAAGAGTAGGTCACCACGCTTTTGAGCATCAGACTCACCAGCATCGATTGGCGCGATACCCCGGTTTTGGCAAAAATGGAGCGCAGCTGCGCTCGGGCAGTATTTCTGGCGATGCCTAATTCTGCGGATGCCTGATCCAGATTCGCGCCTTCGGCGAGGAGTTTGGCCAGATTAACCTCAGCTTTGGTGAGGTTGTACAGTGACATGAGTATGCGCGTATCGATTTCATAGCTGCGCTCGGGCTCGTTGATGAACACGGTCATATGGGCCGTATGCCCTGGTTCTACCGTCTTGTCGATCATCATAGGTTTTACCAGAATCTCAAGATCTGGACGGCCGGAAGGCCGTTCTACTGCAAGCGCGTTGGTGGGGGCGGTGTCTTGATTGCGTTGGGCGCTCACAATGGCGTCAATGAAATCGTTAAATTTCCCACGCGCAGTTGGGCTTTCGAGATGAATTTGATCGTTGAGAATGGTCAGACCATCTTTTTCACGAATGATGTTGTCAGCCACAACGTTGCGAGTAACCACTTTGCCGCGCTCGTCGAGGGTGACCACGCCGACGGATTGTCGAGTAATGGTGGAGCTGTAGAGGCGCCGTTCTTTGTCTAGTTGAATCAGCTGCATGCCGTTAGCCACCGCCCGCTGAATATGGGGGGCCAGCAGGGCTAAAAAGTCTCGCTCCTCTGAGCCAAAATTGTTCGACGTCTTGGGGCGACAAAAACGCACGCTAAAGCGCTGGCCATTGGCATTCCGCAGGTCTACGCCGACCATGTGGTGAATATCAATCGGCGCCATACAAAAGCGATAAAGATCGGTGTTCTCCAGCTGACTGTAGGCAATACATTCGTCTAAACATACGACCTGCCCCCAGGGGAGGTTGGTCATGAGATTCGATGTGTAATGGCGATCGGTGTAAGGATTATTATGGTCGTCGACAAAGGTTTTTTGTAAAACGTCCGACGATACGAAAAGCAGGCCACCATCGTCACCCTGGGGTTCACGCATGGTGATGGAGCCAAAATTGCTGCCAATTAGGCGTCGTGTTTCCGCCAAAAAACCGTTGTAGGGGTCTTCTTCGATGTGGCCATCGTAGAGTAACCCTAGCAGGCGAGATAATTCTTCCAATTTTGGTTGAGTCATCGAGTGAAAACAGCCTTTGACATCGATCGCTTCAAGATAGCGCAGAGACAGGAAAGGTCAATCAAAACCTGTGGCACTCTGCCATCACTTAAAATCACGGTGACGGCATGTCCCAAGTATTACTGACTCGGTGTTTTTGACAGGAATTCTAGGCTTCGGCGGTTAAATAGCGCTGGGTATTCGGTCATTACCCAATGCCCGCAGTGGTTGAGCAATTCGGCCTGAACGTTACCGGCCCCTTTGAGTATTTTCCAAACGCCGCTCGCGGGACAAAACTTATCCTCAGTACCCCAAAACACCAGCATGGGTTGCTCCAGCTGGCCGATCTGTTCACTCAGGTCTGGAATGGCCATTGTCGCCAATACGTGGCTGTTTTGCGTTTGCAGGGTGGTCCAGCGTTCGTCTATGAGTTCTTGGTCAACTATTTCCGCCTTATAAACCAATAAAGTCAGAAGCTTAGCCAATACATCTCTTGTAAATTCTGGAGAGCCCATGGGGTGTTTTACCATGGTCTGAATGCCTTCCATGGCAAAGTAGGCCTCCCGGGACTCAATACCACCGGGTGCCATAAGAATGAGTTGATTGACCCTTTGAGGCTGCGTCAGCGCCATGCCTAGAGCCACCGCGCCCCCCAGAGAATTACCCACGAGTGTTACGGTTTGCAGGGCTAAGCCATCGAGGAGCTCGGTCAGTCCTTCGACAAAAAAGTCCAGCGTGTGATCGATATCGGTGGGTTTATCGGTTTTCCCGTAGCCCCACTGGTCATAAACGACGCAACGATAGCCCGCCACTTGGAAGGCTGCGATGTTGTGCTTGAAGTTGCTCCAGCCACTCGCACCGGGGCCACTGCCATGAATAAATACCAGCGTGCCACTCTCCGCACCGGTAGCGGGGTGATCGGTATAGTGGATCGACAAACCCCTGGAGGTTTCAAGAAATTGAGCCGCGGCAGGATTCGCTGGCATTTAAACGAAAACGTCCTGATTCTCAATACCGAGTTGCATAGCCCCCAAATTGCGTGCAAATCCCGTGGGGTTGTTGGCGACGTGACAGCGCGCAATGTGAATGTCATGCCAGAGGTTTTGTAGCGGGTGACCGTTGAATACCGCTCGGCCTCCGGCCACATCAAAGAGGGTATCGATGGCGGCTATGGCTTTGTCAATCACCAGCGATGCTTGGTATCGAAATAGTACGCGCTCTTCGATCGAAGGCTTCCAGTTGCTGTCTTCCATTTTGTCGAAGTTATGAAACATCACGGCCTCGAGTTCTGCGATGGTATTCATCACTTGAGCAATGCGTGTTTGCGTCTCTACGTCGCCGGCCAACTTTGTCGGGTCGCTTGTTGCCGCGCCCGTTCGAGTCTCAATAAATATTTTCAGCGCTTTTTTGAGAGCACCAATGGCCGCAGAGTTTACGACCCGAACAAAGGTCTGCGCCCAGGATAGATTGTATATAGGGTTCTCCTGGTCATTCACGCAGTTGAAGCCATCCATTTGTTTGTGGGTTCGATGGTCGGGAACGAAAATGGGCGTATCAATAACGACATCGTTAGAGCCTGTCCCCTGAAGACCCATCACGTTCCAGGTATCTTCAATGACATATTGATCTCGGGGTACCAGAAAAGTGCGATAGCCGTCTCCGGGGATAACGCCACCGAGTAGCGCCCAGCTGCAGTGCTCTGAGCCAGAGCTCCAGCCCCAGCGACCGCTGAGCATAAAGCCACCATCACAGCTTGCGGCTTTGGCGCCAACAGGGTTGTAGGAGCTGCTGACCAGGGTATTGGGGTCACTCTCATAAACTTCACGCTGCGCTTCTTCAGACATGAGCGCAATTTGAAAAGCGTGCACCGCGATAATGCCGCTTGCCCATGCAGTGCTCATGTCAGCTTCGGCAATGCGTATCTGCTCCCGGAAAAACTCTTGTGGCCGCTGCTCTTGACCACCCCATTTCTTCGGCAGCATCATTGTGTAAAAGCCACAATCCTTGAGTGCTTGAACGACTTCATCGCTCATTTTCCGGTTGCCGCGCTGCTCGTCAGACCGGCTCTCAATAAGCTCGAGAATCTGATCGGTTACGACGGGTTGATGGCTGCTCATGCGTTTCCCCTGTTTTTAATTGTTTGACCACGTCGGGTCGGCCACGACTGCGATAACACAGTTGCATCCTTACAAAGCCGATCCGAACCTTCATCACCCGTATGTGGTAACCCAATGTCCAAATGAAGGGTTAGTCCGTATGGATAGTCCAGATGGACACCTAGTCCATCTGGCCAACACTGAAGTCGTGCCCCCAAAAGCTGGCCACGGTACTTTCGAACACCTGATACTCACTCCAGTCGGTCACTGTGCGACCTTCGGCCCCTATCTCAACATCAAAGCCCGAGGGACTGCGCATGTAAAAAGACACCATGTGATCGTTGGCGTGACGACCTAGCGTGCCGGTGAGTTTGACCTCAGCGGCAATCCGGCGGTCGTTACACCGACCGACTTCATCGACATCGTTTACCTCGAGCATCATGTGTACGCAGCCTGCGGGCATGGGCATTTCAAAAAGCCCTAGGCTGTGGTGACGTTGGTTGCAATGCATGAACCACAGGCGCTTAACGGGCTCATCGGGATCTGGGGTAAAACGCAGCTTCATCAAATCGGACAGGCCAAAGCCCAAGACATCTGACAAAAAAGTCACTGTCTCATCAAAGTTGGGGGCCGGGAGCACAACGTGGCCCATGCCTTGCTCGCCGGTAACAAAATTTCGTACACCCGTCGCCGAGTTAAACTTTCTAAAATCAGAGACCACACCCCAAAAGGCTTCGTGCTGGTTCCCAGAAGGGTCTTTGAAACACAATAAATTTTGCACCCGTCTACGGTTAATTAACGCGTTATCGCCCCAGGTGAAATCAACCCCCGCCGTAGAGAGCGCATCTGCCACCTCTTGTAAGCCCTCAGCGGAATTGGTTTCCCAGCCACACACCTGCAAGGTTTCGGCCTCCCCAGGTGTCACAAACAGTCGGTAGGGGTGGTCATCCATTTTAAAATAAGCTTCATCGGGTTCAGCCTCGCAGCGCGCGCTAACATCCTCTAGCCCCATTACGTGACAAGCAAATTCCCGCCAGGCGTCAGTCTGCTGACTGTTAACCCCGATGTAACCTAAACTTTTAATTGCCATATCGATACGCTCCTGTCATGACGTGCAGAGATGTAATTGTTTGCGCAGTTCAGTTTTCAAAACTTTACCTGTGGCATTTAGAGGTAGAGTTTCAACCCATAAAAATTGCTTGGGAACCTTGTAGTTAGCCATGACCTCGCGGCACCAGCTAATCAGTTCCTGTTCCTGTGGAGGCTCAGGCAGGCTCGCGATAATAAAGGCGGCGCCCACTTCACCCATGCGAGGATCCGGAGTGCCAATCACAGCAGCTTGTGCGATGGCGGGGTGCTGGCAAAGTTGTTGCTCAATTTCCGCGGGATAACAGTTGAAGCCCCCCGAAATATACATATCTTTCAGGCGGTCGGTGATGTGTAGATTACCTGCACGGTTTAAAAAGCCAATATCCCCGGTATGTAGCCATCCATTGCGGTCAATAGTTTCAGCGGTTGCTACTGGATTTTCAAAATAGCTGCGCATCACGTTGTAGCCTTTAACAACAATTTCTCCGGTTTCCATGGCGGGTAGTGCATTACCTTGATCATCGAAAATCGCGACTTCAATGCCGGGAATGCTCCGTCCCGATGTTGTCGCAATGGTCTCGGCATCATCGCCTTGTCGACACATGGTCACCAAGCCACAGGTTTCCGACAGACCATAAGCGGTGATGACAGTATCAATGCCGAGTTTCTGCCACATGTCCTCAATGAGCTGGGTTGGAATAACGGCAGCCCCGGTGGTGGCTTTGCTCAGAGTTTTTAGTTTTTCACGATCGAAATCTTCATGGTCTAGTAGCGATTGGAACAATGTTGGTGGCCCTGGCATGACGTTAATGCCATGCCGCTGTATCTGTTGGATCACAGTAGGCACATCAAAAATCGCCTGGGGAAAAGCGGTTGCGCCCGCGATCATGGTGGCCAGCCATCCGGCCTTGTAGCCGAAGCTGTGAAAAAATGGATTGATGATTAGGTAGTTATCAGTCGGCTCTAACCCGAGGATGTCAACGAAGGCACTAAAAGCCTGCAGGTTCTGCCCATGGTCGGTCACCACGCCTTTGGCTTGACCGGTGGTTCCCGAGGTAAAGAGTATGTCGGATATCGTGCTGGGCGTAACGTGTGCTGAGGCGGCGGTTAGAGTTTCATTGCCGGGCTCAGTGCTCAAAATACCCCGACCTTTCTCCACCACTTGGGCAAAATGATCGGACTGAGAGTGAACCGTGAGGGTGACCGTACTGACGAGGTCGGGTAAGTCAAAGGGTTCAATAAGTGCCGGGTAGTTTACGTCTAAAAATTGCTCTACTGAAAACAGAAAGCGTGATCCGCTGCGCCGCAAAATATCGGCAGCTTCCGCACCTTTATAGCGGGGATTGAGTGTCACCACTGTCGCTCCCACCGTCTGTGCAGCCAAAGCCGCCACGATCCATTGGTGGCAATTTGGCGCCCAAATAGCAACGCGGTCCTCGAAAAGGCATCCTTGTGAGAGTAACCAGGCAGCTAATGCTACTGCTTGGTCTTGAGTCTCTTTATAGGACAGCGTTATGGCCCCGTCGACGATAAAGGGTTTATCCGGTGTCGCGGCGGCACGACGCGCCAGAAGAGCCGGAATGGTGCCGGGCAATTGATTGACAGCTGTGGTCATTCGTGGCTCCAAATACATGAACGCAGTTTACAGTCGACACGCTAAAGGGCTGTTTAATTCCTGTCATAGTCTCAATGGGGGATGATACTCATTGAGGCGAATTTGATACTAAAATCTCAGTTTTTTTCTCACACAGGATGCTTGTCATGGACAAACTGGTGTCAGCCAGCGAAGCCGTGTCTGCTATCGAAGATGGCATGACAATTGGAATTGGTGGTTGGGGTCCGCGCCGTAAGCCCATGGCTTTAGTTCGGGAGCTACTTCGGTCTCCGGTTAAAGATTTAACGGTAATCGCCTATGGCGGCGCCGATGTCGGGCTGTTGTGTGCGGCCGGCAAGGTACGCAAAGTCATTTATGCCTTCGTGTCCCTCGATTTTATGCCCTTGGAACCTGCTTTTCGAAAAGCGCGTGAATCCGGTGCTATCGATGTCATGGAAGTTGACGAAGGTATGTTGCTGCTGGGCTTGCGTGCTGGAGCGTGGGGTTGCCCCTTCATCCCAACCCGCATTGGCCTGGGTACCGATGTGCTTAAAAATGCCCCTGACATCGCTTTGATTGACAGCCCCTACGACGAAAAGGAATGGGTGGCTATGCCCGCTTTAAAGCCCGACGTTGCGCTGGTGCATGCCACGCGTGCTGACGTGCGAGGCGTTTGTGAAATTGCCAGCCCTGATCACTACATGGATGATCTTTTTGCGCGCGCCGCTACACACACCATTGTGTCGGTTGACGAAATGGTGCCGTCAGAGCATTTTCATAATCCCGAGGTCGCGAGGCGTGTATTTTGGGAGCGTAACTGCACCCAGGCGGTTGTTCATGCGCCCGGGGGGGCACATCCGAGTTCTAGTGATCCCTTGTACGGTTTTGATGTTAAGCATTTCAAGCAGTACGGGGAGTTGCTCGCTACGGGTGGTTACACCGCCTGGGTTGAGGCTTTCCTAGGTGACAGCGAGTCGTCTTATCAAAGCGCTGTGGGTGGTTTAGATGCCATACAGTCGCTGCCACTGCCCGTTTACTGAGGTCGGATTTATGCGCTTTTCACTCTCTGAATTAATGGTCTGCGCCGCCAGTCGTATTTTTGATAATGAAGGCGAAGTCCTCGTTACGGGCATTGGCTTGCTGCCT
>QXYP01000025.1:2049-2993 GCA_009886815.1 Halieaceae bacterium | reverse complement strand
CGAGCCGCAAAATCCGCGACAGATAGAGGGGCAATCATGATCGCACCCCATCGAGACGCTGATAGCCAGAAAGAATCTGCTGGTCTGAAAACGGTAATCGGACACCCGCAACATCCTGGTAGTCTTCATGCCCCTTACCAGCCACTAAAACAGTATCTCCCGCCTCTGCCAGAGACAGCGCATGACGAATAGCTTCCGCACGATCAACAACGATCTCTGCATCGGCACCACAGCCGGAAATCACATCCTCAATAATTTTCGCAGGCGCTTCGCTACGAGGGTTATCCGATGTCACAACAATATGATCAGCCCATCGCGCCGCTGCTCGCCCCATCAACGACCGCTTCCCTGAATCGCGATCACCGCCACAACCAAAGACCACCCAAAGTCGTCCTTTGGTTTCTCCACGCAGCGTCTGCAAAGCACTTTCTAAAGCATCGGGCGTGTGCGCATAATCGACCACGGCCAGGCGATCGTCCGATATTAAAATCCGCTCCATGCGTCCAGGCACGGGCTTCAAATCACTTGCCACCGCGCAAACCTGTTGAAAATCAAAGCCCAATCCGGTGACTGCAGCGATAGCTGCAACGACATTGAAAGCGTTAAACCGACCACTGAGCTCCACCGTGATCTCGGCCGCGCCCCAAGGACTTTGGATTGCCAAAACCATGGGGCGCATGGATCGAATAACAACCTGAACGTCAGCCTCAGCACCCTCAGTACTGATACCAATTGCTGATGCTTTAGCCAGCTTTAACACCTGGCTTGCGATAGCATCATCGGCATTAAATATTGCCCGCTCGAGCCTAAACGTCGTGAACAAGGACAATTTTGCAGCGGCGTAATCCGCCTCATTGTCGTGGTAGTCAAGGTGGTCACGAGTGAGGTTAGTGAATACGCCGGTGTGTATCGACAATGATCTCAGTCGCCCCTGATGCAGGGCA
>QXYP01000025.1:162-2039 GCA_009886815.1 Halieaceae bacterium | reverse complement strand
CGTCTGGCGTGGTATTAATGGCTTCCGCCGGCGACGCTTCTAACCGAGAGCCCAGAGTACCCATACAACCCGCAGCAAATCCCAAAGATCGCAACAACTGCCCCACAAACTCGACAACTGAGGTTTTCCCGTTGGTGCCAGTGACTGCAACCAAGGCCATTGTTTGACTGGGATCTCCATAAAAGTCTTTGGCCAAATCGGGCAACAGGTCACTCAAATTAGGCATGCTAACAATGCGCTTGTCGGCATTCGGGTCAATAAAAGCGCTTAGGCCATCTGCCTCGGCGAGTACCAAACTCGCTCCCTGGGCGAGAGCCTGCTGAACATAATCACGTCCATCATGCTGGGCACCCGGCAGCGCAACAAAAATATCCCCCTGCCCAACTTTGCGACTATCCAGCGTCATGCACCCGCTTATCTCTGACCGCGTAATACCGGAATCTGCCGCCAAAATACGGTCCAGCTTTTGCCGATGATTCGCCACCGCAGTCACCGACCCACCTCCGCACTAGCGAGCTGCGCCGGCACCCCCGCCATAACTGTCGCCTTTGGGCTGGTCAACCACGACGGCTGTCACGTACCGCGGGTTATCCATTGGCGCCACACCCACAAATAACGCCAGATATTGATCCGGTAGATAGCCGCTGGGGCCCACTTTATGCACCGTGCCAGTTTTACCCCCGACGGAGAATCCCGGTACGCGCGCCTTGCTGGCCGTGCCCTCGCTGCCGGTAACACGGTGCAGTACCGTCAGCACCTGCTGTGCAATTTCCTCGCTAATAACAGGCTCACCGGGCAGTCTCGCGCCAGCCTCACGCTTGAGCAGCGTCAACGGCACGCGCCTCCCCTGATTGGCAAAAACGGCATAGGCCTGAGCCAGCTGAAGCGGTGTTGCAGTAAGACCATAGCCAAAAGCAAGGGTTACTTTTTCTATCTCACTCCAGCGCTCTCGATTTGGCAGACTCCCCGAGCGCTCTCCCGGAAAGCCGATGCTAGAAGGCTCGCCCAATCCAAACCTACGATAGACCGATAGTACGGGTTCGTGACCGATAGCCTGCGCCATCTTAGTCACCCCAACCTGACTCGATTTTTCTATGACCCGGGATACTGAGATCGCACCATAATTTAAGGGGTCGGGTAATACTTTTCGGCCGACTCGAATTCTGCCCGGCGACGTGTCGATAATAGAATCTAGCGTAAAGGCACCGGTCTCAAGAGCAGCTACCAAGGTCAGCGGCTTCATGGTCGATCCGGGCTCAAAGGCATCGGTCACCACTCGATTGCGGGTCGCCGCATAATCGAAGGCCGAACGACTATTAGGGTTGAACACTGGATGATTGGTCATGGCCAGGATTTCACCTGTCCAGGCATCAACAGTCACCGCTGCACCTGCCTCAGCACCGGTTTCAACCATGGCGCGCTGCAACTCACGATGCTGAAGATATTGAAGACGCAAATCAATCGACAGCGCTATAGACTGTCCTGGTCGGGCTTCACGCACGACACCCACATCGCGAATAGCGTCTCCGTGTAAATCTTTGATGTAGCGCTTTTGCCCTACACGACCATGTAAAACCTCTTCATAGGCCTTTTCGAGTCCAGCGATTCCTTTGCCATCGACATTTGTCAGCCCAATGATCTGTGACGCCACCTCACCCGCGGGATAAAAACGGCGATACTCTCGCTTACCACCCACGCCAGCAACCTTTAAACCCAGCACACGCCGCGCTAAATCGGGGGTTTGATGACGAGCGAGATACATAAAGCGCTTATCAGAGTAAAGCTCGAGACGCTGTTCCAGCTCCAGCTCGGACTGGCCCAACGCATCGGCAAGAACGCCCAATCGGCCAGACTCCCGAAGTCGTTGAGGATCTGCC
>QXYP01000025.1:0-152 GCA_009886815.1 Halieaceae bacterium | reverse complement strand
GCGCTTTTGCCCTACACGACCATGTAAAATCTCTTCATAGGCCTTTTCGAGTCCAGCGATTCCTTTGCCGTCGACATTTGTCAGCCCGATGATCTGCGACGCCACCTCACCCGCGGGATAAAAACGGCGATACTCTCGCTTACCACCCACGC
>QXYP01000249.1 GCA_009886815.1 Halieaceae bacterium | reverse complement strand
GCGGCGACCGTGGTGGTTTCACTGCGGCGAAGGTAGGTGCCAAAAAAAAGTGCGCCGTAAATATAGCCGGTCACCGTGATGCCTGGCAGCAGCAGATAGGGCCCAAGCTGCCCGTCATAGGTGAAGCCGGCTTCGCCCATGAACACGGTGGTACTCATTAGGCTCGCCACCAGTGTTCCAACAATGAGTAAGGTGGGAGCCTGTCGTCCCGCAACGAAGTAGTCGTCGAGGTTTTTGACTTTGCGCCCGGCATAATTGCCGACGGCAATAAACACTAAAACGCTAATGGCTATGGTGACTGTAAAGAGGCTCACAGGGCTATGTTCCACTGTGTTACCAATGGGCCAATGACGCGGGGGCGGCCCTTATTGATCGCCGCTAACAAGCGTTGGCCTTGGCACTTGTCGTATTTTTTGCAGCGGGGTGGCCCCTGGCAGACGACTGGAATACATGCTGGCGTCTATCCCGATTGTCCCATGAGGCTATCAGCCATATCTTTTACCGCCGAGCTCGCCGCAATACGCCCCTCCGAGAAGAAGGCCTCATGTCGGTTTTCAATTTCCTCCGGCTCATAGACGTAGTTGACCATGACCCCGAAAGAGAGCTCCTTGCCGCGCTTTGATTCATCGCCCCGCCAGTGAATTTTGTCCAGCAGCGCGCCATTGCCCAAATGAAACCTCGCCACGGGATCGATGGGTTGCTGTCCTTTCTTTTCATGGGTCAGGTAATGGGCGCACAGGGGTAGCAATGTGTCTTGAGCCAGTGGATTGGCGTCAAAATCGTCGTCTATATCTTCCAGATAAGTACGAAGCCTGTCCCAAATAGGGGCGGGTAAGGTATGGGTTGCGTTTTCTTTTAGGGAAGCAGACACCCAGCCCCTAAAGCCGGGTATGGGCGACAGGGTTTCGAATCGCGTGAGGTGGGGGAACTCACTACGCAGCTCTGAGGCGACCTGTTTGATCAGGAAGTTACCGAAAGAAATGCCCCGGAGTCCTTTATGACAATTACTGATCGAATAGAAGGTTGCCGTATTACTCTTGGCGGTATCTTCTAGTAGTCGATCTTCTTGAACCAGCGGGCCTATGGCATGACTGCCACCATCTCTCAAAGCCACCTGCACAAAAATAATCGGGTCGTCTGGCATGGCAGGGTGGAAGTAGGCAAAAAGGCGTCTATCTTCTTTAAGGCGACTCCTAAGATCACCCCAGCCCCTAATCTCATGAACCGCTTCATACTCGATAAGTTTTTCCAGGGTACTTGCCGGTGAGTCCCAACTAATGCGGCGCAAACTCAAGAAGCCAAGGTTGAACCAAATGAGCAATAGGCGCTTTAGGTCTTCATCGACCTGCTTGAGCTGTGGATGGATTCCCTCATGTTGCAGAAGGTCTCCTCTAAGCTTCACCAAACGGCCGGTGGCGTCGGGAACTTGATTGAGGCGTCGAAATAACCGGTTGCACCGGGGTTCCAGGGCTTTACGAAGTCTATTGGCGCTAGCAGCGCTGGTTTCTTTTTGATAGTGGCTTGCAGCCGCCGCGACACTTGCTGAATCGATCAAAAAGTTTTCAGCGAGGCCGCTGAAAAATTCGCCTTTTTCTGCAAATGTTAATGCTTCGTAAGCGCAGAGAATTTGCTCCGCGAGGGCGAGCCCCGAGGCTTCACCTTGGTGTTCAACCAGATTACCGCAAGCCTTCAGGAGTGCGGCCGGGCCTATCAAAGCCTCGTCATCGCGGCCCGATTTTTGCCGTAAGATCACTCTCCCCACTGCGAGAGCCGAGGCGAGCATCTTGGATATGGGTATCCCGATATGCCACTTGCTCGAGGGCTTCGCTTGCTCGCTATGTGGATCCATGGCTTAGAAAAGTCCTTTGAGTTTGGGTTTAACGACCTTGCCCATTGCGTTGCGTGGTAACTCAGGTGTAATCACGAGCTGTTTGGGAAGTTTATAGGACGAGAGCTTGCCCTCGCACCATGTTTTCAAGGTGTCGATATCCAGTGTCTGGCCCTCTCGAAGTACAGCGATCGCTGCAACTGATTCACCCCAGGTGCGATCTTCGATGCCCAGAACAGCGACCTCGGCAATAGCCGGATGAGCGAGAAGCTTCCCCTCGATTTCTAATGCCGAAAGCTTGTAGCCACCTGACTTAATAATATCGATTGAGGACCGTCCCATAATACGGAAGTAACCTTCCTCAATAACAGCAACGTCTCCGGTGCAGAACCAACCCTCTTTAAAGCTCTCGGCGGTGGCTTTTGGATTGTTCCAGTACTCAAGGAAAACCGTATCGCTTTTGATTCTAATTTCCCCAGACTCCGCGGCACTGCTTATGGGCTGATCTTCTTCATCAAAAAGTTGCACGGTGACCCCGGGAAATGGCTGGCCTACATAGCCGGCTCGTCGCTCGCCGTTGTAAGGGTTTGACAGGGCCATACCGATCTCTGTCATACCATAGCGCTCTAACAACGTTTGGCCGGTCAGGCGCTGCCAGGTTTCAAAAATTTCTACCGGGCAGGCGGCCGAGCCCGAAACGTTGAGCCGCATAGCGCCAAATGCGGTCTTGATGGGTTGTGCCGCTGTAGGGTCCAGGCCCTCAAGGTGGTCAATAAGCTTCACATAAATAGTGGGAACCGCCATAAATAGGTTGTAGGTGCCGAGCACGGCTTCTGCGCACAGTTTCTCTATGTTGAGCTTTGGCATGACATGAACCGTTGCGCCCGCCCACAGGGCGCAGCTCAAGACGTTAATAATGCCGTGTACATGGTGCAAGGGCAGAAATAGGGGAATAACGTCATCTTCAGACCAGGCCCAGGCTTCGATGAGTGTGCTGATCTGGGCTTCGATATTTTTATGGGTAGTCACAACCCCCTTAGGCAGGCTTGTGGTGCCGCTGGTAAAGACGATGAGTGCTCTTCGTTCAGCTGACAGCATTGGCATGGGTTGAAGGTTGT
>QXYP01000248.1 GCA_009886815.1 Halieaceae bacterium | reverse complement strand
TCGAAATAAGGCGTTCCTACCTCTTTTGGCGTCATGCCGCATTCCCGGGATAGAAACCGTGCCAAGGGGATTTCCAACTGAGAATCTGGCAGCATGGTGAAAGACTTTCCGGACAGCTCACTGCGATACTTGACCAGCGCGGCCTCTGCGCGCTGGCGCGGGGGCTGAAGCACGGTCTCTTGAGTTTCTTGGTCGACCCCAAATGCATTTGCGGCCGCTCTAATCCAGGCTTCACTGCCCTCGGCCCCCAGCGGGAAGGGTGCCGATAGCAACGTGGCTCCTCGTGATTCGAGCGCACGCAGCGTCTCTCCCAAAAAGGGTTGCGCTAGCAGTAACTTCGTCTTCGCCCCAATACCCGGCAAGTCTGTCGACTGGCTTCCTGGGAAAAAGTCGACATGCTCAATGGCCAACTGAGTAAAGAGCCGGCGAAACTGATCTTCAACAATATCGGGGACTGTGCCTACAACGAGCAACCGGTCTTCCGCCGAGGTATCAGCAGGCAAGTCAGCCGCCAAACTCGCCAGACAGTTGTCCTCACCCTGGGTAAAGGTGGTTTCAATGCCCGAGCCCGAGAATGATACGAATCGAACTTGCCCCTCATATTCCCGGCCCAATCGGCCAGCGGCATTGTCGAGATCTAACTTAATCACTTCTGAGGGGCATGACCCCACCAAAAATATACTCTTGAGTTCGGGGCGACGGGCCAGCACCTGCGCCACCACACGATCAAGCTCATCATGACAGTCGGCCATACCTGCAAGATCACGATCTCCTAACACCGCCGTACCAAATCGTGGCTCGGCAAAAATCATTACCCCCGCCGCCGACTGAATGAGGTGTGCACAAGTTCTTGATCCAACCACCAAAAAGAAAGCGTCCTGAATCTTTCGATGCAACCAAATAATTGACGTGAGACCACAGAAGACAGCGCGCTGCCCTCTTTCCTGAAGCGGTTGAAAACGCTCGGGCGTGACTTCAGAAACTGCAATCACCTCAGCAGTCATCCAGATACCTCTGCAGCAAACTCTTGAACGGGGTCGGAATTGTTGTATGACGATGCCACTCTGGCAGCGCGCAACTTCAGCAGAAACTGGGCTGCATTAATGACGTAGGCTGTGTAAGCCGCAATTGCCAACCACATTTGCTCCCGGGGAGCCTGCAAATCGAACAGCCAAGATATAACGTAGGCAACATGCAGACAGATGACCAGCATGCTTACCACGTCTTCCCAGAAAAAAGCAGGTGCGAATAGGTAGCGTCCAAAGACAACCTTTTCCCAAATTGCCCCCGTTACCATGATGGCAAATAAAAATAAGGTTTTAATGAGTACCGAGATCACTGCAGCTGAGTAGCCCGTACCATTCGCCAGAAAATTAATGACGAAAACAAGGCTTAACGCAAACGCCAGAAATTGCAGCGGCGCCAACACACCTTGAACCGTCGTCCAGATGGAAGTATCTCGCCTTAAACGCTGCTCCGGGGTGTAAAGATCGGAGCCCCTGTTTAGGGGTTTTCTCGGTTCACCCACGATGACCTCCAGCGCGATCTGCGCTCCACGGGTACTTTTAACGGAGGTTATCCCTCCCCCTCCCAAGGTGTCAACTTCTTATTACACATTGTTTAGGTCAAAAAAAGTGACGTACCGACCCAAGATTTGGTTAAATATCCGAGATATGTCCATTTTAGGGTGCGTTTTTGCCTCGGCTCGTGTACACCTCGCTTCCATTGAGGGTGCCCAAACCGTAAAACAACCCACTAGACCCACGACAAAGGCCGATAAAGGATTATGCGTTGCTAAAAAACCTCGACCCAGACGCTGTCGCCTCAGTGCTCGAAGCAGTAGCTGATGTGCAGCTACACCTAGATGCCGAAGGCTACTGTCTTGACGTAGCGATCACCAACGCCGAGCTCACTGACCTCATGCGCATTCCCTGGCGCGGGCAACGCTGGCAGGAACTCTGTGTCGATGAGCATGCGGAACGCGCGCAAACGGCACTGTCTGCCGCCATCCGCACGCCCAACACGCCCAATCGAGTCGATCTAAATATTCGAGCTAGCGAAACAAGCGATGAACTACCCATGAGCTTTAGACTCATCCAGCCCACTGACGGTGAGGGTGTTATTGCCGTTGGGCGAGACCTCAGAGTCGTCAGCGATCTGCGACAACAGGTGCTCAATGCCCAGCATGCAATGGAACAGGACTATTGGGCGCTGCGGCAAATGGAAAATCGATACCGGCGCCTGCTAGAGCTCACCAGCGACGGCATTCTCGTCGTCGATGAGGGAACCGGTCGGGTATTGGAAGCCAACTCTCAGGCCAATGTCATGCTGGGCATTGAGGGCCAAAGCATTATCGGCCGCCCTCTTCCCCTTGACTCAATGGAGATGCAAACCCTGCTTGACTCCGCCCGGGAAACGGGTGCTACCAGCCTGCGGCGCATGGTGCTGCCCAACGTTCCCCACGGCAGCGATGTTCTGGTGAGTTTCCAGCGTCAAGGCGCCGAGTCTCGGTATTTGATCAGACTCTCGAGTACCGGAGAGGACATTAATCTACAAGACATGCACCTGGCGGATACCTTTCAACTCGCCCCTGACGCCATCGTTCAGGTTAACAGTGACGGTCGCATTGAGCAGCTGAACGCAATCTTTCTCGAATGGATTAGCGTCCCCTCACCCGACCAGGTCATTGGTAGAACACTCGATAACTGGGTCGGACGCTCAACCGTCGACCTGTCCGTGATGTTAAGCAACCTAAAGCAGGGGCGGCCTATAAAAATGTATGCCTCCGTGCTGAAGAACAGTGTCGGCACCACATCAGAGATAGAAATCTCTGCCGCGACGGTTCAGCGCGGGGACAACCCAAAGATTGTCTTTTTTATACGAGATATCAGTCGGCGCCTCACAACAGACCATCCGCTCACTGAACAACTGCCCCGCTCAATAGAGCAAATCACTGAGCGCGTGGGTCGTCACCCACTCAAGGAGCTCGTTCGCGAGTCTACCGATGTCATTGAGGCACTGTGCATAGAGGCTGCTCTCAAGCTGACACGGGATAATCGTGCCTCTGCCGCCGAAATTTTAGGGTTAAGCCGCCAAAGCCTTTACACCAAATTACGGCGCTACAACATTGGCGAGTCGGGGGCTGACGACCAAAACTGACCAATTTTATTTACGCTTTATGTGTAAATAAAGTTTGACGTTGGTTGAGAGGCCTGTTTACCTTCCCAACTATGGAAAGAACTTCTTCTTTTGATACGCGCGCAACTCGCCCCCAGGCGA
>QXYP01000247.1:3245-3403 GCA_009886815.1 Halieaceae bacterium | reverse complement strand
ATTTTGTGGTTGGTACACCGCTCCCAGCGCCATCACCGGAAGATATTTGCGTTGTTTACGTTAACCATGTTGCTGGCTTTTTATGGCGTCGCAGCCTCAGTTTACGAGTCTACTCCGCATAGCGTGGTATTGGCCTTTTGCTTGGCGTTATTGCTTTG
>QXYP01000247.1:0-3235 GCA_009886815.1 Halieaceae bacterium | reverse complement strand
GGCTGGCTGGAAATGGGCTATCTCATGGGCTTTATCACCGGCCCCAGAAAAGCGGCCTGCCCTGACGGCGCCACCACAGCATCGAGGATGCGACTCGGTCTTGGCACATGTTTGTGGCACGAGCTCACGCTACTTGCCATGGTTGCAGTGTTATTTTTGCTGAGTTGGCAACAACCCAACCAAACGGCACTGTGGACGTTTACTGTGCTGTGGCTCATGCGCTGGAGCAGCAAATTGAATCTGGTATTGGGTGTGCGTAATTATAATCAGAGCTGGTTACCTGAGCATTTGGCTTACGTCCACTCATATATTCCGAGGCGCGTGTTAAACCCATTATTCCCAGTATCGGTTGTAGTCGGTGGTGTTGTGACTTTTCTTCTATTTAATGCCGCAATGCAGACGCCCGAGTTGGGTCTCATGATCGGATTGACGCTTGCGGGAGCAATTGCGGCCCTGGGCACACTGGAACACTTGTTTTTAATGGCGCCGTTGAGAGACGCGGCACTTTGGGATTGGGCAGCACCCGATAGGGGGCCGGCTGTGACCAAATCTGAACCTCAGTCCTAGAGAAATCAGTTAATGAAGGTAGTTAATGCAAAAACTCTGGCAAACAAACTTGACCTAAACAAGCCGGAGGTCTACTGTTCAACTCAAGGGCTGCATAAATATAGAAATGACGCCCAGAGCCTAGCCCGTGGGGCGCCGCTAAGTGCTCTCAAAAAGATGAGGGAACAGGGTGGTTTTGAGGCTTGCCAGCGCTGCTTAGATGCAGACGGAGGCTGTTCATGAACCAAAAAGAAAAGCCAGTCAGCCCGGAAACAACTCTCGCTTCGTCAATACCGACCCATGCCCGAATCCTTGGTGATCGAGAACTGCCACTGTCTTCTGCCGCATTTTCGAGCGCTCTAGACACCGCTGCCATGCGGGGCGATTTTGATAAAGGCTTGAGCCTGCAAATATACCTCCCCTTTTGTGCCACCCGTTGCGTTAGTTGCGACAGGGTGGCTGAAATCACCGTAGACAATACGGTGATTGATCGATACCTCATCAATTTAGAAACTGAACTGGCTTTGATTTCTGGTCGTATCGGGCGAGGGCGCTCACTGACACAGTTGCATGTAGGGGGCGGGACTCCCAGTATGTTGAGCAACGCTCAATTGGCGCGATTGACCACCCTCATTGATAAGCACTTTGTCGTTGGTAGCGATTGCGAGACCGTCTTCGAAATTACGCCAGACCGAACATCTTGGACGCAACTCGAGCTGATCAAAGGTTTAGGCTTTCGCAATCTCCGCATTGAGCTGCGCGAGATCGATTCAAGTACGCCTCAGGGGCTAGGTAGAAGTTACTCCCCGGAGTTGCTGCACGACATGCTAAGCACGGCCCACCAAGTCAATTTTGAGACCATTACTTTTGATGTTGTTTATGGGTTGCCGGGTCAAACAGTGAGCGCTGTTCGGGAAGGACTGCGTAGTCTCGCTGAAATGAACCCTTCTCGGATGCTGTGCAGGCCTTTTGTCCGCGATGAACAAAGGTTTGAGCACCAACGAGGGATAGACTCCCACAGCATGCCTTCGGTGTCAGAAACAATGGCGATGTTTGCGGCGATCGTGGATCAGCTGGAAGGCTCGGGCTATGAATGGGTTGGAATTAATAGCTTTGTAAAACCCGACGACTCACTGAGCATTGCCCAGGCAGAAGGGCGTTTGGTGCGTAACCGATTAGGTTATTCGGATAAGCCAACGCGAATCGTTCTTGGTGTGGGTCTTGGTGCGGTATCTGAGTTACCTAACCTGCTGTCAAGGAATCAAGACAGTCTCGACGCATGGCAGGCTGCCCTTGGGAATAACGAACATCCTGCGCTCGCTGGCGTGCAATTCACTGCTGCAGAGGCCAAGCAGCGTCGATTAGTCCACAGGCTGAGCGAAGAGCTACGCGCACCATTGGCTGATTTTGAAGTTGCCGAGCAGAAGGATTTACTCGACAACTTGCAGGCTGAAGATTTGGTCACGGCTGAATCGGAGTGGGTGCATGTGACTGACTCGGGTCGGTTCAGGCTTTTGCAGTTTTGGGACCCTGACTCAGGTGATCTCCGTATCTCGAAATCTGCCTAAACGTCGTTAAAACTGTGCCGTAGCGCTGTGGACTGTGGTGTCAGCTCCCGCTCTGTCGGGTGTTAACTGTACAGCGTATCTTTTAGCAGGGCAGGGCAGCGATCAAAGTTTGCCTGGTGTTCTCGATGTATTCGATGTGAGAGATGCGACAGACTCGGTATATTTCTCGCGCAGAGTTCGCCATTCCATTAAAAACCAAGGCGTAAACTCCTCAGCTGCAGCTGCTACCCAACGATCAACTTCCTCTACATCAAACCAGCCCCAATCTGAAATTTCGTTGGGATGCGGCCTAATGTCTATGGGTTCTTCGAGATGTCCAACGTAGACGGCACAGAGCTCATGCTCAGTCCCCACGGAACCAAAATGTGCTTGATACTCGAATTGATACACCCGCGTGAGCGGCGTTTGAATGCCAAGCTCCTCATGTAGTCGGCGGTGTACTGCATCTTGGTATGTCTCGCCCATTCTTGGATGGCTACAACAGCTATTAGTCCAGAAATTGGGCCATAGTGGCTTCTCAGGACTGCGCTTGTGCAGCAAGACTTTGTTGTGGTTTGCATAAACGAAAATTGAGAAGGCGCGGTGGAGCTGTCCCCCAGGGAGGTGTACGGATTTCTTGGGTGCGTTGCCGATCACCTGATCCGATGCGTCGACCAAAATGAGGTCCTCGGAGTCAAAAGAGACCTGACCGAGTACTTCGCTCATAACGAATTCCTAAATAGAAGGGGGTAAAGTGACCCGCCCCGAAGGGTGCCTCAGAGATTTCACACTAGGGTGAGCGAGTTGGCACTGGGGGAAGCGCATGTTAACTCAGTCTCTGTGGTCTAAGAGAGAATCAGTGTCCTCTCTTCGGGTCAAAAAAGTCCTGGCCCCTAGAGGCCAGGGTAACTACCGCGTCACTTACGTTCTGCGGGTAGGGCTTCCATGTGACTCGCTGTAGCCATTACTTCGCCGTCGAGCCAGTTGTAACTTGAGCTCAAAAGAATGAAGTGAATGAACAATGCGAGAACAAACAGGAACGCAGCGTTTGCTACGAGCACCCGACGTGGATCAAATAGCATCCATACTCTGTGCATAGTTTTTCTCCGTTAGTAGTGGTTACGCCTCTATTAGAGGCAGTT
>QXYP01000246.1 GCA_009886815.1 Halieaceae bacterium | reverse complement strand
AAATATCACCGTCCTGAGTCTGTTAGTTTTATTAATGGCTTGTCAGGGCGAAGTTAGCCCGTCGTTGGCTTCAGATAAGCAGGTGTCAGGCTTCGACGTTACTGAGTTGGATACCTCAGTATCACCCGGGGACGATTTTTTTGCCTACGCCAACGGTAAAGCGCTCGCCGCTGTTGAGATACCCGCTGACAAATCGCGCTATGGCGCTATGGATAAACTGCGCGACAACTCTGATGCTCAGGTCCGCGACATTATCGACGAGTCTGCAGCGGGTGATTTTCCCCAAGGTAGTGATCAGCAGCGAGTCGGGGATCTTTATCGCTCATTTTTAAACTGGGAGACCCGTGACGCCCGTGGCCTAACGCCTTTAGCGCCATTTTTTAATCAGATTGATGCGCTGCAGGACCATGATGACGTTTTTTCCTATTTCGGCGTGGCCGCACGCTATGGATTTAATTCACCCGTCGAAATGTGGCAATACGCGGATGCCAAAAATCCCAGTGTTTATGCGTTTTACCTCAGTCAAGGTGGCATAGGGCTGCCAGATCGGGAGTACTACTTTAAAGACGATGCCAAATCAGAATTAATTCGAGAGCAGTATCGGGCGTACATGCTCGATCTCCACGAAATAGCGGGAATGGCTATTGACACTGAAGCAGTCAGAAATATTTATGACTTGGAGGTCGCTATCGCCGAACAGCACATGCTCAAAGAGCGCATGCGTCGTTTTGCCGATAATTACCGCCGCATTGAAGAGCCCGAGCTCGCTAATTTGGTGAGCGGAGTTGACTGGGTGGGTTACCTGTCTAGTTTTGGACTCGAGCAGCCCGGTTACTTGGTGTCAATTTCCTCGGACTACTTTAACGCTCTGGGGGCACTTATTAGTGAAACGTCAGTCGAAGACTGGCAGCGTTATCTACGTTGGCAACTGATTAATGCCGAAGCTTCGCTACTGACAAAGGCAATGGACCAGCGTCGCTTTGAGTTTTATCGCAAAACGCTCTCTGGCGTTGAGCAACAACTACCCGACTGGCAGCGTGCTGTGGGTGTGGTGGGCAGCACCTTAGGTGAGTTAGTGGGTAAGGTGTATGTGGAACGCCACTTTCCTCCAGAGGCGAAGGCGCGCATGGAAGCTTTAGTGGCGAACCTCATCGACGCTTATCGCGATAGCGTTACGCAACTGGACTGGATGTCAGACGCTACGAAGGTAGAGGCCCTAGACAAGCTTTCCAAATTCAAACCCATGATTGGTTATCCCGAGGAATTTCGAGATTATGCGGGCGCGGTAATTAACGCTTCAGACTACTACGGCAATCGTTTGGCTCTGGTCGAGGCAGAGAGAAATCGCGATATTGCGCGTCACGGTGCTCAGGTCGACAGAACTGAATGGGGCATGACACCGCAGACAGTCAATGCGTATTACTCACCGGTACTTAACGTTATTGTTTTCCCGGCCGCTATCTTGCAACCACCTTTCTTTAACTTAAATGCAGAAGACGCTGTGAATTATGGCGGCATTGGCGCGGTTATTGGTCATGAAATTGGTCATGGACTAGACGACAGCGGCAGTAAGTTTGACGGTAATGGCGCTATCCGCAACTGGTGGACCGACGAAGATGCGGCCCAATTTGAAGTGCGAACCAAAAGTTTAATTGCGCAATACGAAGACTTTTGTCCCTTTGACGACCTTTGTACCAATGGTGAGTTCACCCTGGGTGAAAATATTGGTGACTTGGGCGGTATCACTATCGCTTTAAAAGCGTACCAAGCTTCGCTAGAGGGCGAGCCAGCGCCAGTGCTAGACAGCATGACGGGCGTTCAGCGGGTGTTTCTGGGGTTTGCTCAAATCTGGCGTGCAAAGATGCGTGATGAGGCGCTGCGTCAGCTTATCGCCACAAACCCACACGCGCCGAGTCAGTATCGAACGAACGGGCCGGTGAGAAATTTGCCGGAGTGGTACGAAGCCTTCAACGTTACCCCAGATAATGCCCTTTATCTGCCTCCAGAGGCACGCGTAAAATTATGGTGAGGTTAAAGTGTCGCAAGGTTAAGAGGCATTGATGCTAGGCGCAGACCATAATTGGCGCAGATTTTTACTACTCGCGGGTTTGTCGCTGCCCCCCTTGTTGGCGATATTGGCCGATTTAAGCAGTGGCCCTTTGCGGGCCTTCACGGTGCTGCCCTATTTATTTGCAACGCTGGGTTGTTATTGGACAGGATCAAGCAAAACTTTGCTGATAATTTCTGCAGGATCCCTGATTTTGTTGAGCATAGGCACAGTGACCAAGGGCTCTGATCAACTGTTGTTCTACGTAAACAGGGCCACCTTTGGGGTCACGCTCATGGCCTGCGCCTTCATCACCCATCGGGCCATTCAATCGCGCCAGAATTTAGTCCAGCAATCTTTGGCGCAAGTTCTGGAAGATTTGGATGCAGGGCTCGCGATCTTCGGAGTGAAGCAAACCTTAATCTTTGCCAACACGGCTTTCACCAATATCTTCTCAGGCGCTGGCGGGCGCGCTGACCTTGGGGAAAAGGGGTCAGAAGGGCTGAGCTTCAACCAAGTCGTTCAACAACTGTCTACTGGTGCTGCTTCTCGGCCGCAGCAGTGGCTTGCACCGAGGCCGTCTGAGGAAGCGCCTGAGTCAACGCCCCTACAGCTGCGTCTTCCAGACGGGCGTTATTTTCAGCTCTATGTTCAAGATTTGGAGCTGGGACGAACGGTTATTTTGCACGATATTTCATCGATAAAATCTTATCAGGCACAAGCTATTCAGGCCTCAAAGCTGGCTTTATTGGGCGAACTGGCGGCCTCTCTCGCACATGAAATTAGCCAACCGCTGGGTGCCATTGAACTCACGACCGACAACATAGCGCTGCATCTTGACCACGCTCAGGAGGCCTTGGATGCAGATTTTATTGCGGGCAAGGTAGAGCGAACCAGAACCGCCACGCAAAAAGCGCGCAAGGTTGTTGACCATCTGCGTCGTTTTGGCAGAGATGCAAAAGAAGATCCGGTGCAGGTTGATCTGGTTGGCGTTTTATACAGTGCAGTTGACTTAATGCGCGACCAACTTGTCAACACAGGCGTCGAGCTTATGACCGAGCTGCCAGAGCGGACGGTTTCTGTCATGGCACATCCGATTCAGCTGGAACAAGTATTTCTGAACTTGCTGGCAAATGCGCGGGACGCGGTGGCAGAGGGCGTGCCTGATCCCTGCGTCAGTGTATCTTTAGAGGTCGAGGACGATGTCGTTAGGGTCAGAGTGGCAGACAACGGTTTGGGTGTTCCCGAGGCCCTGCAAAGCGATATCTTTAAGGCGTTCTATACGACCAAAGCAATTGGCAAAGGAACCGGCTTGGGGCTCTCTGTGAGTCGCGGGATTGTCGAGGATTTCAATGGGGTCATAACGTTGTCATCCAGCACCCATGGCGCTGTTTTCGAAGTCAGCTTGCCCATGAGTCATGGCCATGCGACTGCAGCGTAAATTACGACGATGGCACCGCTGGCTGGCCATTGTCACAGCGGTGCAGCTGTTGGCCTGGACTTTAAGCGGTATTTATTTTGCGTTTATCGACATCGACTTTGTTCGAGGCGCTCAGCACCGCGAAGCACCTTTACCAACGGCCATCGACCTCTCGTCGGCGAACTGGGTTGCTAGTGAGGCAACCGAGGTTCTCATTCGTCACCGCTTGCCTCAAGAAGTTGTCGTTGGTGTGGTTGGTACAGACGAAACACGGTGGTATCGACCAAACGGTGAGCCGTTGCCTGCGTTGACAGAAGTGGAAGCTCTTAAGCTTGCCGGTATAAAAACAGACCTTCGCGCGGATCAGGCGGTGTTGATTAGTGACGCGGTGACGGGGTCCGAGTATCGGGGCAGGGCGTTGCCCCTATGGCAGGTTTTTAATGAAGACAACCCAGATACCGTTGCCTATATCGATCCCAAATCTGGCGATGTGACTGCTATCAGAAACACGGCGTGGCGCTGGTGGGATTTTTTATGGTCACTGCACATTATGGACTATGACGATAGGGACACAATTGGCACTCTATTACTGAAGCTATTCTCCGTATTGGCTTTGCTGACGGCCGTTGGAGGCATCGCGGTGTTTTTCTCGCTGTCTAACAAGTGGCGGTAAAGTCCCGCCAGTCATTGCCGGCATTTAAGAAAGCGTTATAAATAGATCATGGGCCAAAGGTAAGCAAAGAAAATTCCGGTCGCTAGCATGGCCATCGATATGGCGAGCATCCATACGCTGTAGCGACGAAGGCGCATGCAGGCTTGAGCTTGCAGCGGGTCGAGGGGGCATGGGGCGCGGCGTTGTTGCCAAACAAGCGCCGAACACGCCATTAGCATGGCGGTCGCGAATAGGAACAAAGGTCCTTTGTGGGCCGAAAGCCACATGATGCCCGGTACGGCGGTCGTAATGCCCACCATGACAGCACCTGCCCCTATTGAAATCAGCAGGGCGGGTAGCGCACAGCACAGCAACGTCGATAAGCTGGTGAACAGGGTCAGTGTGGGGGCAACCCCGCTGCGCCAATAGTTCGTCATATTAATGAGTCACCACTGCATCACTGCGGTGAACAGCGGCAATTCTATAGCCGGCCTGTACTGCGAGAGAGGCAATAGCTTCGTCAGTTAGTGTCGCCCCAGGCATGAAGACCAGGTTAAGAGCCTTGGTATCGAGGTCAACATAGACAGCGGCGACCTCCTCTTGTTTACCAAAAACTTTATTCATGGCTACGGCGCAAAAATCACAGACGACCCCCAGCACATCAGCGACCACAGCGTTTCCCCCGTTGGCCAGTGCGGCCTCTATTTCCGGGGTGGCAGTGAGACGATCAGTGAATGAAATGTTCTCCCCAGTAACGGCTGTTGCATCGGTGGCAGCGTGGGTCTGTTTATGCTCATGCTGGTGTTCGTGCTGATGTTCGTGTTCATGCTGGCCCCAGGCTGCTGTTGATGCAGCGAGTAACAGCAGGGGAATAAGAAAGCTAGTGATTGTGTTCATGAGGTTGCGCTCTGGTTTAGAACCGGTAAGTGAAGTTAATGAGTGGGGTAGGCTCGACAATATTGAAACCTAGCTCCAGCAAGATGGGGCCCTGAAAAAATCGTAATAAAGGGGTCACTGAAACGGGGTCTTTAGATTCTGGCCGATGATCAACTTCCACCATGAGCCAAGTATGCAGGTCTCGAGTATCGCCTTCGTAAGGTGCCCAGCCCATGCGTACCAGCTGCATGGCGCCGTCGCCAAAGTGGCCCGCCTCAACATATCGGGCGTTATAGCCCAGAAAAAATCGGCGGGTCTCCCAGTCTGCGATAACGCCGGCATAACCCGCGCCCGTGCTACCCAACGGATTGCCTGAGGTCCCCGATGCCAGCCCCAGGCCGCCCTGCAAATAAACGTTAGCTTGGTAGTCTTGTCCGAACCAGCGCTTCAGCAAATAGGTGGGCTGTAGGCTGGTTATGGCGTAGTCATCATCACGAAACCACTCGTTTCTCACCCCTAAGGACCAACTCGGAGAGGGAGTGTAATGTAGCAATGCGGTGGTCGACTGGCGGTTGGATTCCTCGATGAAAGTCCAGCCCCCCACGTACGAAATAGGGCGGCCCACCACTGCAGCAGACGTTAATAGCATCAGCAGCAATGCGATCGGCCTCATTTTTTCTTGCCGGACAAAATGCCTACCAACTCATTCACCTTGTCACGACGATCATCGATAGAACCGTTGGTTAGTGCTTGTTCTACACAGGTGTCAACATGATCCTCAATGATGAGGGTTTCCATACTGGCTAAAGCAGCGCGGGCAGCCTGTACTTGCCGCACAACGTCAACACAATACCGGTCCTCTTCAACAAGGCGCCGCACGGCTTTCACCTGCCCTTCGATTCGGGCCAGTCGCTGATCAACTAATTTTTTCGTTTTAGGTCTCATGAAATATACCCTAACGGGGTATGGGTATAAAAACAACTACTAGCTCAATATTGTTCATTGAAGCGACGCGTTGTGCTGCTGAGACCGGACCTTGGGTGTCGGCGGACGGTGGTCACTGCCCCTTTTTTGTTGCTGGAACTCAAGTGATGGGCCACAAACGGAGCGCAGAGGGCGGCTATATCAAACAGAGACCACGTAAGTGCTAGGTGGTTCAAGTGAGTTGCCAGTTATGGACATACAGTGTTTACGCCATGTGACTCTAAGTGCGAGCGATGCCGGTAGGTATCGAGATGGGCTAAACAGCCCTGAAGTTCTGCTCAGAGTAGGTTATGTTACCGGGAAGACCGCGGTTTTTAGGGCCTGACAGAGGGAGCAGCGATGGGGTTTTGGACCTGGCACCGGAAACAAACAGCGCTATGGCAGCAGCGCCTTGGACTCGATGACTACCAGCTTTTATGGGTGGCCGTTTTAAAAGGGGTATTTCTCGGCGTCATACTGACGCTCTGGCTAACCTAAAGATGCTGTGGCTAGCCTAAGCCAGGAAGTAGGTCGGGCTCCCTGTTAATAAAGGGGCCATCGATGCAAATGCGTCGGCCATCGGGGGAAGCGCAGGCCCCGCAAATGCCAACACCGCACTTGGTGGTGTAATCAATGGCACTAAATATTTGCTGTTCCGCGCCGAAATCTCGCTGCACTTTTTCAGCAGCATGAATCATGGGGGCTGGGCCGCAGTTGTAGAACCAGAGCTTGCTTAGGGCCTCTGGAGAAAGTTCAGCGAGGTAGTCAGCCAGTGCATCGGTAACCCGACCCTGAAACCCAGAGGAGCCATCGTCAGTCGCTGTTGTCACCTGTGCAATGTCTTTGCAGTCTTCGATAAAATACAGCCTGTTCGCCGTTCTTGCGCCAGCGAAAATATGTGCTGGTTTATCGTTGGTGCCAAAATCTCGGGCAATTTGGTAAACCGCTGCCAGTCCCGTACCGCCCGCAACGCAAATGATATCAGCGTCTTCTGGGGGCATAACCGGTGTGCCGTAGGGTCCTCGCAAATAAATGGTTGCCCCGGGTTGCAGGTGATAACACGCCTCTGTGAACGGCCCCACATTAATCACTGCAAGGCGTAACGGGCTGTCTGTTAGGCAGGAAAAAGGTTTCTCACCAACACCGGGAATCCATACAAAGACATATTCCCCCGCCTGAATATTCATTTTTTCGTTAAAGGTGACCACCGTAATGTCATCACAAACGGCTTCGTTAGTGGCGACAGTGACCGGTTGAAACTCCATGCTCAGGTCATAACGAATTTGGGTTTCGGCCTCATTACTCTGCCGATCTAGATCTTTATTCAGCGTGCTGAAATAGTGCTGTAGATCTGCAGTATCCATGCCCGAAAGTGCCGAACCAATACCAACAACCGTGGCACCCGCGTGCTGAGCGGCTTCCACATCGGCAGCGCTGGAAAGCCCGCCGCACCCAATAATAGGCTTGTCTGTAATAGCTCGAAGCTCGCGAATACATTTTAAGGCGGTGGGTAACACCCCCTTGCCCGACATGCCTCCCACGCCGTTGCTCAGCACTGGCTCGCCATGAGCCTCCGTATAACCTGGACCTACCGTATTGATCGCGCACAGGCCGTCGGCACCGGCATCGAGGGCCGCCTGACCAATTTCTGCAATATGGGCCACGTTGGGGGTTAACTTTGGAATGACCGGCTTTGATACCGCTTGTTTAACCGCGGCTACAATCTCGCCCACTATGCTGGGGTCTTGCCCCATAGCCATGCCATAGCCGCTCGCGTGGGGGCAAGATAGATTGAGCTCAAAGCCATCGGCCACCGGCTCGAGCATTTTGGCAACGGCAACAAACTCCTCGACGCTGCCGCCAAAAATAGAGACTAAGAGAAAACGATCGTCGGGTACGCAGAGCTGCCCCAAGCTTTCTAGTGACCCTTGGGCCCCGGGGTTGGTTAGCCCCACGGCATTAACGAAGCAGCCGGGTGCAAATTGGCTGTACACCGGTTCCCGATTACCAAGGCGAGGTTCTAGACCAATACTCTTGGTGGTGATGACCCCAATTTCAGGCATGTCGCGAATAACGCGCTGAATAATACTCGGTGCTGTCGTCACAATTCCTGAAGGAACGGTGAAGCAACCGCTGAGGGTTTTGCCAAGAAAAGAAAACGGCACGTGGGAGCTCTCAAGAGTTTAGATAATTATACACCCAGGGTATCAGGTGCCACAAAAGGTTCGGTGTACGATTTGCTCGTTGCTGGGTGCGGCTGCAAATTTTGCATCCGCAGCCTGCCAGGTGAAGGGATCTTGCCAACGAGAATGCAAGGTTTCCATAAGTTCGGTGTCGCCTTCCTCCGCCGAGCTAATCGCCTGTGCAACCCAGTGATTGCGCGGTACCACCACGGGGTTGGCCTTTTTCATTCGCGTACTGCTCGCCGGTGTTGCCTGGTCGCGGCGCTGTGACCACTGTTCTTGCCAATTTAATAATCCATCGCTAGGGATAAATAGCTCTTCTAAGATCGTGCCCTCAAGACTGGCGTTAGCGACCTCCGTTAACCAGCGAAAAGCGAGTGTGAAATCCAACTTATCTTTCTCAAGCTGATTAAAAAAACTCTCGATCAGCGCGTGATCGGTTTCGCGCATGGCATCGAGTCCAAATTTTGCGGCGAGGCGAGCGCTATAAATTTCAGTGAATAGTGAAGGGAATTGATCGACGCTTTCCTGAGCTAACGCCAGTGCCTTGTCTTGATCTTCGTTGAGTAGTGGCAGTAAGCATTGCGCCAACACGCTGAGATTCCAGTGAACAATACCGGGCTGATTACCAAAGGCGTAACGTCCACCCGTATCAATACTGCTAAAAACCTGCCCTGCGGCAAAGGTATCCATGAACGCACAGGGCCCATAGTCAACCGTCTCACCGCAAAGCAGCATGTTGTCTGTATTAAGGACGCCGTGAATGAAACCCAGGGCCTGCCAGTGAGCGACAAGACTGGCCAGAGCTCGGGTGACTTCATTGAGAAGCACTTGAGCATGGGTTGCTTCAGGGTCCAGCTGCCGAGCTTTCTCAAGTGCCCCCAAGTAGTGGCGTTCGGTGACATAGGTGACTAATTCATTGAGACCCGCACCCTGACGGGTCATGGCAAAAAATTGAACGGTGCCTATTCTGATATGGCTTTTGGCAACGCGGGTGAGAATGGCACCGGGTTCAAGCTGCTGACGGTATACGGGGTCGCCTGTAGCGACAGCGGCCAGAGCACGAGTTGTGGGAATGCCTAGGGCATACATGGCTTCACTCATTAGATACTCTCGAACCACTGGGCCTATGGGCGAGCGACCATCGCCGCCCCTTGAATAAGGGGTGGGCCCTGCGCCCTTGAGCTGGATATCTAATAGCTGGCCGTCTGGGCGTCGCCATTCGCCGAGTAAAATAGCGCGACCGTCGCCCAACTGTGGGTTGTAGTTGCCAAACTGGTGGCCCGCATAGGCCGCTGCGCCGGGCTTTGAACCCTCAAATTGCGTGTTGCCTGCGAGGGTATTAAGGGTGCTGTCGTTGTGCCCCCAATGCTCCGGCCAGCCCAACTGTTCAGCAAGCTGCGTATTCCAGGCTAGCCACTTGGGCGCCGATACCGGCGTTGCGACTGTCGGGGTGACATAGTCGCTCCCGAGGCTATGGTAGCTGTGTTCAAAAAGTGCACTTGTCGACATTGGATTCAAAATACTCAGTTACCAAATAATTTCTTGAGGGCGCTGCTGGCTTTTTCACCCAACTTTTCGGCTTCTTTTTCAAATTTTGACCGCGCTTCGCGTTCTAATAACTGTGTCGCGATAGCTTCAATATCGACCCGACACAAATTGCCGGCTTCATCGGCAAGGTTACCAGCGCAATTAACGGGCAGATCAAGGCCGGTATACCGGTCATCAATGCGACAGGCGGGGTCTATGGCTTCCAATTCCTCATTGATTTGGGCTTTCAGGGTTGCCGCGAAATCGAGTGAGGCCAAACTCGCTGTGCCGACTCCAGAAATCGCCACACCGGGGGTTCCTAAGCTCAGTGGCGCAAGTCGTGCTTGTCCATCTGCAAATACCACTTTCATATCCAGGGTTGAAACTTCTGTGGTCTCGGGAAAGCTCTGCGTAAGGGTGGTTTGTTGAATTTGAGCGACCGCAGTACACATGAGCGTCTGGGCCGAGACGCTGGTTATCTCCGCATTTCGCCCATTCACGTTGAGTACGCCATCTAGGCCCTCTTGTAGCGCTTGTGCGCTGGCGCCGGCGGTATCGATAGTCCAATCCATGTCGACGTGGCCGGCGGCCGTATCGGGCTTATCAAGACTAGTAAGAAGGCTGTTGAGTTCTACGCCTTTTAATCCACCGGTGAGGCTAACCCGGGCGACAGGTTTGCGCACATCTACCGTGAGTCGGGTATCGAGCTGACCTTCATGCAAAGTGCCCCGCAAGTATTTGAGGTCACTAATACCGTCTACCACGCGCAGCAGTAGTTGGGCGTTGGTAACTGTCTGTCCAGCGCTGATCAGGCTCCCGGCACTGATCGCCAATTGCATGTCGAGATCTTTTAGGGGGCCTACCGGTAAGGGCAGAGGAGGAGGCGCAGGTGATGCGGGCGTATTGGCTGTAACAGCTGCTGAGCTGGAAGATTCGGTGTTGCCGGCATTGTCATTTTGATTAGCCGGTTGAATTCGGTCTAGGTCAAGCCGTTCACTGCGAAAATTCAAATCAATCTGTGGGCTGGCGGCCACGTTGTAGTTAAGGTCCGCATCGATGAGTCCCCCGGGGGAATCAACGTTTAATTTTAGATCTGCGGACAATGGTGACAGGTTGGCGCTACCCGACAGCTCGGTTTGAACGGGTTCACTGAGCGCTCCGATGATCTCGGTATTGAGCCCATCGAGTGTTACGCGGTCCAGGGTGCTTGGTATCCGTACAGCCCCATTAAAACGAATTTGAATGGGCTGAGATTGGGGGTCAGGCGCTATGGCCAAGGCGCCGTTTAAACCAATGGGTTGGCCCGCGATATTCAGCCCTTGCGCCACTAGATCAGTGACGGTCAGCTGTGTTTGCAGCATGCCTTGGCTGTCTAGAACTTTGACGTCCGCTCCGCTGAGGTGCACGTCACCCACTTCGTCAGCGCCACTGGCTATGGCAAGAACTGACAGCCCCACATCGACCTCTTGTGCCGTTATCACCAGTCGAGAGCCGCCTTCCGTTTGCGGTGGTAAATCGATGGTCGTGCTACCGAGATTGATTTTTAATTCTGGAAACAGCGCAAGATCCACATTGCCTTCAATGACAAGCTCGCCGCCGGTGGTCTCCCGAACCTGTTGCTGTGCCAGATTAATAATCGCTTGCTCATCAATGAACATGGGGAGCACAGCTAGCCCCACGACGACCAGTGCGATTAATGCGCCAACGATAAAAAGCAAAACTAGCATGTCAGGTGCTCCCCAATGATTTTGCCCAGCATAACAAAGCTTTTGAGAAGTTAGTCACGTTCTACAAAACGCGATTGAAAACGCCGCTCCACATGGCGATTTAAAATGCGCTCGCGCTCCTTATGGATCAGTGGGTCAGACTTTATTTCCCACAAGACATCCCGGGCTCGCCGGTGACTGATTTCTAAATTAACAATAGGTTCCGGATAGTCCACAGGGTGCAGCACGTGTTCAAGGGGTGAGCGCAGCCAGGGTTGATGGACCAGAGGGGTCGGCAGTTCAGCAATCTCGGGAACCCACTGCCGTATAAAGCGGGCTTCAGGGTCGTGTTCGAGGCTCTGTTTCACCGGATTATAAATACGGATGGTATTGATACCGGTTACTCCGGCTTGCATCTGCATCTGTGGGTAGTGGATGCCGGGTTCGAAGTCCAGAAAAAGTGACCCCAGCCAGATCACGCCCAGTCGCCAGTCTTGCCAGAGATGGTGGGTGAGAAAGCTCACGAGCATGGCTCGCGCCCGAAAATGCAAATACCCCGTGGCTTCTAAGCAGCGCATGCAGGCGTCAATGTAAGGAAATCCTGTACGACCTTCACACCAGGCGTTTACTAAATCGCTGTTTTCATCCCGAGGATAGTTTAAAAACCCTCGATTGATACTTTCAAATTCCATGGTGCATTCGCTCTCAAACTTTTGAATAAAGTGGCAGTGCCAATGCAGACGTGATTCGAAGGCGCTTAAAGGCCGCGTCCAACCCCCTTGGGATTGGCGAAGCTTCAGGGCCTGTTGTACTTGGCGTATTGATAAATTGCCCCAGGCCAAATGGGGTGATAAACGAGAGCAATGTTGACGACTGCCCTCAGGCTTTGAGATGTGTCGCTGATAGCCACCGGCCCGGTGGGACAGAAAATCCTCAAGGGTATGGTGAGCTTGCTGTTCGCCACCTAGCTGAAAGCTTGGGTGTTGGGGTAACCAGCCGCTCAGTCGCTGACAAAGTGCCCCCTCCAAACTTTGAGGCAGATCTGTGTGCAGCGCGCTGAGCTGAGCAAGCTCTATTGTTTCGATGGGCGCTGACATTAATCTGCCCCAACGATGATTCCAGCCTTTGCGATTTTGGCGCCGTCGCTGTACGCCGTTAGTTGGAAACTCCTGCCAAAACACGCCCTCGCGGCTTGCCCAAGTCATCACCTCACGGTCCCTAGCGAAGGTCACTTCGAGCCCGGTTTCTTCGTAGCTCAGCAGCTGACTAATGCCTTTTGCCCGATGAATCGCAGCAAAAAGTGGTACGGGTTCGCCCTCTAGAACCCACAGTTTCACCGTCACAGGCTGTAGTTGACGATTTAGGTCGGCAAGAGATTGGGTAATAAAATGCCAGTGCCTACGCCGATAGTGGGCGTTTTTCAGTAATTCGGGTTCAACAATGTAGACCAGCAATATGGGCTGTCCCAGAGCAACGGCTGCCGAAAGTGGGGCATGGTCTGCCAAGCGGAGGTCACGCTTGAACCAAACAACCGATACACTCAAAAGTCGCGACCTGATCCCAATAACGGATTATCAATGGGCTGTCCGGATTTCGCATCAAGAATTTCGAGGCGCCCCTTGCGCAATGCGGACAACAACAAGTGGTAACCATCCCGATCAAA
>QXYP01000245.1 GCA_009886815.1 Halieaceae bacterium | reverse complement strand
CGCTGCAAAATACGTTGACGCAGGCTAACGCTATTCTCACCAATACCCCCGGTTACTATGACGGCGTCAACGCCACCCATTGCGACCGCATAGGCGCCAATATACTTTCTAACCCGGTGGGCAAAGACGGCAATACTCAGGCGTGCACCGTCGTGCCCTGAGGCCGCGGCGGCTTCAATTTCTCTCACGTCGTTGCTTAGCCCCGATAAACCTTTGAGGCCACTGTGCAGATTGAGTAAGTCATCCAAGGCGTTGACATCGTTAACCTCATCACGAAGCAGTTTGAAAATAACGCCGGCATCTATGTCCCCAGAGCGTGAACCCATGACCAGGCCTTCAAGTGGTGTCATGCCCATACTGGTCTCGGTGGAGCTGCCCATCTCTACGGCGCAGGCACTGGCACCATTGCCCAAGTGGAGTGTGATCAAGCGCAGTTCGTTAAGAGGGCGACCGAGATAGCGCGCGGCCTCTTGGGCCACAAACTGATGAGATGTGCCGTGAAATCCGTAGCGACGGATGCGGTGCTTTTCAGCTAAGGCCGTATCGATGGCATAGTGGCTGGCGCGACGGGGCAGGGTGGCGTGAAAAGCCGTATCAAAGACGGCGACATGAGGAACATCGGGTAACACCGCTTGTGCCGCTGCAATGCCTAACAGCGCAGGAGGGTTGTGTAGAGGTGCGAGTGACGCCCACTCCTGAATTTTTTCTTTCACCTCGCTGTTAATGAATACGGCATCTCGAAAGGTGTCGCCACCGTGCACCACGCGGTGACCGACTGCGTCGATAGTTTCACTGTGTGTGTCTTTGAGGGCCTGTTGCACAGCTACCACCGCACCGACTTCTGGCGTTAATTCAATAGTGCCCTCAGTTATTATGGCTTCTTGTAACGAATCTAATAGCTGGTATTTGACGCTCGATGAGCCACAGTTGATGACTAAAATATTCATACTGAGTGACCGGCCGTAGGGTAAGGCTGGCTTTGTCGTCCTTAGTTTTGTCACTGAGGTGGTCGTTTTAGCACGATATTCGAGTGGGTGATGCGGTTAATTAGCATCAATGCGTGATATTTTTTCGGTTAGGGCCGTGTAAAAATTGTCAGCTAGATCGAGTGCCGATCGGCTTTTCACAATCATGAGCGCGCCCTCCGAGAAATGCATGACACCCTCTGATGATTGAAATATTGTTTCTGGTGCACGACACCGGTGCCTAAGGTTCTTTTATGGCGAACGCAGTGTGACGAACATAGTATGACGAGCGTGTTATGACCAATTTGATCCACCTTGAATCACGAACTCTCGGCGCTGCGGTGAGTTGCCACGGCGCTAGCTTGACGCAATTGATATCCAAAAAGCGTCATGTCGAGCTATTGCTCGATTCCTCTCTTTTGGCTGCGGCGCTCATCGATGAATTTTGTATCGGTGGCACCGTAGGGCCCTATGCCGGTCGCCTACGCCAGGCAAAGTCGAGTGCTGGCGAATCAACGGTTTTACTTCACGGCGGTGAATCTGCATTGCACCGGCTCGATTGGCGGCTTGAACACACTGATCACGCCACCACGGTACGTTATGTCACCAGTCTTAGTCATGGAGAGGGTGGTTTGCCGGGTGCGCGCAATTTTGGTGTGAGTTACACCTTGGTAGATGATTGTTTGATAATTGAGCTGGCAGCGTCTACTAGCCACGACACGCCTATTAGCTTGACCAATCACGCCTACTTTACCTTGGGTGCACGATCAGTCAGTGAGTTGATGCTGCAAATTAACGCTAAGTCGGTGTTGGGCACCGACGACCGGCAATGCGCCACGGGTGAGTCGTTAGCCGTTGCCGGCACTCAGCTCGACTTCACGCAAGCGCGGTCGCTTTCAAGTGCCCATGGACATGGCTGCCGGGATCTCGACCACAGCTATGTGTTGGAGCCCTCGCTGTCTGGCAGGCTTGCGACCGAATCTGTGGCGGTACTGTCGAACCCTGGTAACGGCATCAGCCTGCATGTTGCGACTTCGCAACCTTGCTTGCAGGTTTATACGGCATCGCAACTGAGGGCACCGTTAAACCCCTATAGCGCTATTTGTCTTGAGGCTCAGGGTTTCCCCAACGGGCCCCATCACGCCCTAGGGCGCACTGAATCAATCCTCAGTGCGGGCCATACGGTCACCCAGCGAATCGTGTATCAAATCACCGACTCGTGAGCTGCTAACCCAGTAGGCCCCAAAAGTGGCTTATCTGAAGCGAGTTGATCGTGACGCTAGCACAACTGACACGGTGGCATGGAGAAACACTACCCGGTTAATGCTTGGGTGCGCGATGCCCCGGCACCCCTAATGCGCCAACTCGGCATTGCCTGCCGGCTGCTATATACATCACCCAATTTCGGAATTAGTCTCTCAGACATGCTGACGGTGTATCGGTGGGTTTATTGTGCACCGGGCGCTAGGAAACCAAGAGTGAGGAGAGCTGCCATGGGAAAACTTTCAAGATTTCTATTTGGTGTTTTTGCGTACGTGTTTTTCTTTGCGATTTTTTTGTATTTCATCGGCTTTGTATCGAATGAGATCGTGCCCCGGAGCATCGCTGTGGGGCCGGCCAGCGACCTTTTGGTTGCGCTAACAGTAGACGTCTTGTTGGTGAGCCTGTTTGCCATTCAACACAGCATAATGGCACGTCCGTGGTTCAAAACTGCACTGGGTAAGTACTGGCCAAATGCTATAGAGCGAAGTCTTTATGTGGCTATGAGCGCGCTAGCGCTTTATTTGCTTTTTCGTTTCTGGCTTCCGATTCCCGCTGTCCTATGGCAGGTTGAAAACTCCCTATTGCGAAACGCGATCTGGGGAGTTGCCGGGTTAGGGTGGGGCACCGTTTTACTGTCTACATTCTTAATTGATCACTTTGAGCTTTTTGGCCTCAGGCAAATATGGTCCGACTGGAAGGGCAGGGCCATGCCCAACCAAACCTTCCGCCAGCCGTTTTTTTATAAACTAGTGCGTCATCCGATATATACCGGGTTTTTGATGGCGTTTTGGGCAACGCCCGACATGAGTGTGGGGCACCTTGTGTTCTCTCTGGCCATGACCCTCTATATTTTTATTGGCATTCGCTACGAAGAGAAGGACCTTCTAGATAATTTGGGCGACGCTTACGAGCAATACACGCGAGAGGTTGGCAAGGTGATACCGGGGTTGGGTAAAGCCCGGTAGCGCATTTATTGGAAGGCACCTCATATCACGCCTTGAACGAAGGGTCCTCGTAACTCTATGGCCGGTTTAAACCTGTATAAAAAGCCGTTCTAAAAGCAGCTGCCTCAATGTCACGGACGATGCACAATAATTTCGTCACTATCGATAGGCAGT
>QXYP01000244.1:1768-10425 GCA_009886815.1 Halieaceae bacterium | reverse complement strand
TCTCAGAATCACCCTTAACTTGGGTGACCTCCAAAAGCGGCTCCCAGCGCACTCTTGCTTCGGCATACTCTCGACTCAGCGGCACACCCGATAAGGTAGTGGGCGCAAACATACGTCCATTACTGACATTAGAGTTGTGTGGTATGGCTAGAGTTGAACCCGCGGTCAAAGACTCGTAGTAAGCCATAGCATTCCATAGATCCTCTGGGTCGTTACTGTCTTGAGAGGAAAAGGGAACAATCTTGTCTGCGTAGCCACGTCCCTCTCGATAAAGAACAACACGGTGCAAGTTGTCTCCCGAAATGGTGGAAGTCCACTCGTAAGCGGGGAATGCCGTAAACAAATGCGGCTTATTATGGCGATCCGCCGTGGCGACCGCGTCCTGCCAAGCTGCAGACACCACAGCAGGCGGCGTCATTTTTTCAGGGGTTGGGTTTTGAAAAGCGTCAGAGAATGCCATGGTGAGCTCTCCCATACGGTCACTGCGCAGAAGTTTCAGCCAGTCATCGCCAAGGGCCCAGCCTTTCAATCGCGAATCTTCTGCATCAAGTAGCCGATATACCGATAGGTACTCAGCATGGTCACTGATCGCCAGAAAATCGTGGCGATAACGCGGACGAACCGACATACCATTGCCCGCCTGCACCACTTCACCCCTGGCGAACCGATAGGCCGTTTCCGGGGTTATCCGCGATCCCATGGTGTAAGCATCGGCTGAATTACTGGTGTGCAGGTGTAAATCGCCCCAGTAGAGCTGCGTCCGATCAGAATCTGGATTGGGTGAGTAGCTGTCGCTGGCCGCAACCGCAAGGGACATCAGCCCCACGCTGATTGCAAATCCCAACTTAAACGCGCTCAAATGCACTTTTAGCGGTGTTGGGGTCGATAGCAGTTTGACGACCAAATTCATTGCTGTTGTATCCCCAAACGCTTTTCCAGCTCGACATGAAAGTGACGTAAGCGCTGCTCCTGTTCACCCCAAAGCTGCCCCTGAAAAGCCTTGCTACTCATACCCTCCTGCACCGAGGGCAAGAATGCCGCGTCCTGACCTAGCACCAGGCCTAGACCAGGATCTTCATCTTTAAGATAACTCTCGGTGGGGGCTCTACTTCGGCCAGTAACATCGGTGTTTTCAGGCAGCCCCATCCATGCGGGAGGACAGTAGTTGGGATCATCCACAGGAAACATCAATGTCATCGTGTCGTACCAAAACTTTTGCGGATCGCTGTCGTGGGGTAAAAACCGCATAAGAAATATGGCTTCAGGGTGGCAGCCAATTTGAACATTAGGAAAGATGCCTGTTGCCCAGCTGTCAGATAACTGACCATCGGTAAAGCGCTCATAGCCCAAGCCCAACCGCTGTGAACGCTCTCGCTTGCCTTGCTGAATAGCCCTGCGCACGTCCAATGCCGTACCCGTAAAAGAGTCGGGATCAACGCCCGCCTCACGCAGCATAAACTGCAGGCCTTCGTTGACTGTTACCTGATCGGGGAAGCGCGGACTCGGCTGGCCTAAAGGAACAATCATTCGACTGGCCCCCTTCGGATAAAGGTCGTACTGGACGTTTAGATCACTCATGACGCCCCGGGTCTCAGGGTGGACGGCATGGAGGTGATAGCTTTCATAAAAAGCTTCAACCCCGACCTTCCAGTTCGAGCACCATTCACTGCGAACGTGTCGAACTACCTTCATCTGATCGATCTGGTAGTTTTCTAAGTAGCCCTCAGGGAGGCCAATTTCTCCAGCAACAGGGGCCGCGTCTTCATCCATGTTGATAAAGATAAGGCCGGCATGAACCTCACACCGTGCCCGCTTGAGACTGGGACGGTGACTCACCACCTCAGGCTTGAACGTCTCCTCGTCGGTAATACTGCGAAGCGCACCGCCATTAGTAAAACTCCAGCTGTGAAACGGGCAAACAAACACCTTGCGATTGCCTTGTTCCTCCGACAGCAAACGTGAGCCGCGATGGGGGCAAACATTATAAAAAGCGACAATCCCCTCAGGTGTCTTTGAAATAATGAACGACTCGTGTCGGATACGAAACAAAAAGTAATCGCCTAGGTTCGGGAGATCACTGACAACGCCCGCCAATAACCAGCTTCGAGTCCAAATATCATCCCATTCATGGGCCATATATTCCTGAGAAAAATAGCCACTTTTATCGTGAATGGTGGTGCCATTGTCGACATCAGGCTGCTTCGCTTCTAAACAATCGACGGGGGCATCCGGATTGATGACCGCGGTTGGAATCAAATTGCTATTCACAGACGTCTCCTGACTTAGGGGTGCTCGTTTGTTTTAACTTGCCACTACCGGCGTAAAGACGGGCTGGGGATCGGCCTCTCCAACCGACCTGAACAGCACCGTCACGGCCATGCCAGTGACCACTTGCTCAGGATCGACATCAACGAGATGGCTCATCATTCTGACGCCCTCTTCCAAATCGATAAGAGCAATGACATAGGGCGCTTCAAAAGCTGCCGAAACGCCCCGGCGAACCACCGTAAAACTGGCCACCTGCCCTCGACCCGATGCCGCAGTCCAACTGAGATGCTCGCTGCTACAGTGCTTACAAATTACCCTTGGATAAAATTGGTAAGCAGCGCAATCCTTACATTGCTGAATGCGTAACTGACCATCAGCAACACCGTCGAAATACACTTGATTTAGCTGATCAACTCCAGCCATTACCACACCTCATCAGTTCGCCCTTCCCAGCACCACAGTTGCGTGGCTAGACATAATGCCACCCTGAGCGTGCAGCAATGTGTGTTCAAGGTGTGGCAGCTGACGCTCCTTGGCCTCCCCCCGATACTGGCGGATAGCCTCGGTCAGCCCAAATATGGCACCCGGATTTCCCGGGTGGCAGTGTGACAACATACCGCCGTGGGTATTCACGGGTAGCTTGCCGCCGGGTTGGGTCGCGCCACTGGCTAAGAACGCACCGCCGGCGCCTTTTTCACAGAAGCCAAGATCTTCAAGTTGTATCAATAAAGCCGGTGAAAAACAGTCATAGAGCTGTGCCAAGTCAATATCAGTCGGCTGGATACCTGCCTGCTCAAATGCGGCCTTACCAGAGTCTGCGGCAGCAGACTGGGTGAGATCTGTTGCCTGACTAATGTGCTCGTAGTGATGCCCCTCGCCGTAGCCTTTCAGCACGATGGGTGCATGTGGAAGATCACGCGCGCGCTCGAGGGTCGTGAGCACCACCGCAGCGCCGCCATCAGAGACAATGGAGCAGTCGAGTAGCTTCAACGGGTCGGCAATAGGCTTAGAAGCCAGAACGTCATCAACAGTTACCCGTTCGCGATACTGTGCCGTCGGGTTCTGGTGCGCCCAAGCTCTTGATGACACCATGGCCTCGGCAAACTGCGCTTCGGTAGTGCCAAAGGTGTCCATATGCGCGCGGGCTATTAATGCATAGTAGGCCGGTACCGTAGGGCCGTAGGGCTGCTCAAAATGCGGATGCCCTGAACTCGACTGCACCGCCATCGCCCGGTCTCGGGTCATAAAACTCCGCATGCTATCTGCCATGGAGACCACCACGGTGCTGGCCAGCCCCGTCTGAATGGCCGCAGCGGCATAACGCAATGCAGTGTAAGTTGTGCCGCCGCCGGTGCCGACACTCAAACAATGTCCGGGCGTGAGTCCGCAGTACTCTGCGGTAGCCTCTGCGTGATACATAATCGGTGTGACCAAAGAGTTACAGGTAATCAGCCCGTCAATCGCGCTAGGCTTCAGCCCAGCATCGGCAATAGCGCCCAATGTTGCCTGCACGCCCAACGCCATGGGACCCCGGTCTGTCACCACCCCCAGATCCGTCTCAAAACTTCCAACTATCGCAATATTAGAGAGATCCATAGATTAGTCCGAAACCATAAACATCTGAGCACCGATAGTGCCGGGAGCGACACTCTCACCAGCCTCGTTACAAATGGCCACATCGATCTCTAGTGCACCACTGGCCGCATCAAAAGTCGTGATAGTCGCCGTCGCCGTTAAGGTCTCCCCAACATAAGTAGCGCCTCGGTTTGAATAGGACACCGACGTAATCATGCCGGCGTCACCCAACCACTCATCGACCAACTGGTGTAGCCAATCCCCGAGCATCGGGCCGGCTAAGACCAAGCCTGGATACCCTTCAACTTCGGTAGCATAAGGCAAATCGAAATGAATTCGGTGCCCATTCCACAACGCTGCGTTGTAGAGCATCAGCTGCACGTTGTCGGGAGTGTATTGTCGCTCTGGCAGAACCACTCCGACTTCAGGTGCGGGGTTCATCGCAGAATCCTCGTGGTTTTTTCACGAATGACCAGCTCTTCATCGTCATTGCGAATATCCATCACTATTTCATAAAAAATAAGGGATCCAGAGCGGCCCGCCTTTTCATAAATGGCAGTAAGCGTACGGACCGACGTCAGCCAATCCCCAGGGCGGATAGGTTTCAGATACTCAATATCCAAGCCCCCTGCCATGGCACGTTCCAGCGGAAATTTAGGCAGTAATGTATCGATAGATACCCCATCAGGAGTCAGCTGATCGAGTTCAACCACATCCCAAAACAGCGGTACATGAAACATGGGTGGCGCAACATCGCCGTCGAGATATTTCCGCTGACGGTTACCTGTGGCAACCGCATACTTACGTATATCCCGCCGAGTTACGATTTCTCGCTGAGGTTTACTCTGCCGACCAATGTTGGTGAGCAATTCCTCAGAAATTAGCCCTGTCATACGCTGCGCTCCTGCACTTGCCAGTAGGGATCACGCAACTCACGCTTCAGGATTTTTCCTGTCGGTGCCTTTGGTAGCGCCGCAACGAAATCGACACTTTTGGGTTTTTGATAAGACGCTAAGTGCTCGCTGGCCACGGCGATAATCTCTGCCGCAGAGGCTGTTTGATCTGGCTTTAAAACCACCACCGCTTTTACCGCCTCGCCCCAGGTATCATCGGGAATACCAAATACCGCAGACTCCAGTACCGCAGGGTGCTGGTGAATAGCGGCCTCAACCTGCGTGCTGTAGATATTCTCCCCACCAGAAATGATCATGTCTTTCGCACGATCGACAATAAACAGATAACCTTGAGCATCCCAGACGGCTATGTCTCCGGTCCACATCCAACCATCTCGCAATATTTCAGCGGTGAGTTCGGGGCGCTGCCAATACCCCACCATGTTTGCCTCAGAACGCACAACAATCTCTCCGGGGGTCTGGCTATCTCTAGGAACTGGCGTTCCTGAGGGATCCACCACCTGCACCTCGGTCACAAAACCCGGACGACCACAAGAACTCAGACGCTCACTATGACGACCCTCCAAAGCATCGATATGATCTTCTTGAGTCAGAAAGGTCATGGTCATGCCCTCAGTCTGACCGTAGCCCTGAATCAAGGTGCAGGGAAACGCTTTCATGGCCGCCTCCACTACCGATCGTGGCATCGGTCCGCCACCGTACTGAAAATTTCGTAAACTACTGAGGTCGTAGTCGGAGAAACCGTCGACCGCCATCATCCAGTTGATCATTGTTGTAATGCCTAAAAAGGCAGAAACCCGCTCTCGCTGAATAACTTCAAGTGCCAGCTTTGCCTCAAAGTTTATTAACACAACCGGACAGCCGTGGGCCATATAGTTCATCGCCAGCGCCACTGGAATGTGAAACATCTGGCCCGTTAGCATGTAGACATCGGTGGGAACGATTCGCTCAGCCACCGTTTGATTGATCATGCCCATATAGAGCGAGTGATGGGTATGCAGCGCGCCTTTGGAGAGCCCTGTCGTGCCACCCGTGTAAAGAATAAGAACAGGATCATCGGCAGAGACCGACCCGGCGGCAACAGGCTCGTTGCTCGCTGCTGCCGCGAGTAGACGCTCGTAGTCATCCTCAGGTTCGTCTGCAAAAATAAACCAATGCTCAATGTGAATCTGCTGACGGAGGCGTTCAGCCATCTCCCGATATTCGGACGAAACAACAATGACGCGGGGTTCCCCATCTTCCAGTAGGCGCAGCATCTCGGCATCGCTGAGGCGCCAATTCAATGGCAGTGCGATCAATCCGCACCGGGCAACACCATAAAAGACTTCCATGTACTGAATGCAATTCTTCGACAAAATTGCGACCCGGTCACCTTTGGACAATCCAAGATCGTCCCGCAGTGCATTGGCGAGCCGCCTAACACGCTCGTCCAAGTCACCAAAAGTGATTCGACGGCCATTCGGCACGTCGACCAACGCCTCACGATGAGGCTCTAGACTCGCGGTCTTTGCGGGGATTCTTCCAAGATTCATGCGCTGGACCTCAGTAGGCGCTGTCTAAATCAACATGGCGAGTGGCAATGCGCCATTGATTATCGACCTGACGAACCGTATCGCGATATAAACCGGTGCTGAGCAACTTCGTCACGCCCGCCTCGGTCGCAAATAACGTGAGATTAGACGTCACACCAACAACGCCCTCCGACACTGCAAAAAAAGAGTTCGACACAACATGCCGCCGCACATCGTTTTGAGAAGCCATAGCATCACGATACAGCTGCATAACGTTATCGCGCCCTTCAAAAGGCCCCACGAGGTCACCACCGGCAATGCATAAACTCATCACGGCATCCTCACAAAGACCTGACTCGAGCAATTCAAGGTCACGTTGATCATAGGCATATGACGCCCGTGCAAGTAATTCAGCAATAGCAATTTTGTCATCGACAGACAGCATTTGTAGTAGCTCCATTTTCATTGGCAGTGGCCACTTTTTGGAAAACAGTGGCGTTTAAACTGAGGGCATCACATTGGAAGCCCTGACACACAAAACTGGGTAATCGAATCACATCAGGCCTGTGAAGCGATAGCTCAGCACCGGGGTTAAGAATAGTTGCCAAGGCCCTGCGTGTTTCTTGAGGCGCTAACTCAGCACCCAGCCTGAAATACGGGCCATGGCCAACATCCAGTTTCGCGTTCAAATTTTGGGGATCTGTATTAAAGCACTTTGAGTATCGGAATGACCTTGGGTCACTATTTGGGAGATCCACCTCGGGCAGCAGTAACAAAGATGAGATGCCAAAGGGGCCATTAGCGTCAGAAATGTTATCGGACAGCTGAGCGCAAACTGGGGCGCTCACTGGATCAGTTATCGTTGTCCCGCTGAATTCAGACACCTAAAGGAACCCTCACTGCTGGCCGGTTCCAACACCCCGACACACCGGAAGTTTTTTTTATTGCGAGGGGTTGTGCCTCAAAGACCCAACCCAAGCAGCACTTAACCCTCATCTGGAGCATGCCACTTTACAGGGGCAAGAGTAGTACGGTTACTTGTGCCGAACAAGTCTTATAGATGAAACGCTTGGGTAATACCCGCCAAAGGGGCTGCCAATCAGAAGAAAACGTTGGACTACTCGGTTGCAGTCACCCACTCGGCGATGACAGGCTGTAATGCCGTATCGACTAACTCGATGATCAAGCCACCATTGGGTGGCATCAAATAGCAGATCAAGCCAAAACCATCATCGGGTGAGGCACCTGCAGCTAACGCCCGCCAACCCTGTGATTGTAGGCTAGTGGCAGCATCCGCCAAGTTCTGGGTCCAAAAACCGATATGACGACTGTCCGGTAACTGCGCGGGATCGTAAAAAGGCGAGTTGCCCTGGCAGAGCTCGAGGTGTACCGGGCCCTCTCTGCTGTAACACGCATGCACCACGATCTCGTGGTCCCCTGCTTCAGGGGTCCAGAAAGGCAGGGGGTCAAAGCTACGCACTGGACTCCAATCGACACCCAGGCTTTCTCCCAGAGACTCTCTCGCCTGATGGATATCGGCCACCGCAATACCATTGTGGAAACAATCGCTCATTTTTAACATACATCCCCCCCGGGGTCGGCGTGAGTGCTTTCTGAAAAGCTTATTGTGTCGTCCATTTAATATCGACTGGCAGGGCATCCAGTCCCATTGTTGTTCCCCCGTGTCCTTTGATCTTGCGATCCGGGCTTAGAGAGACCGCACTGGCCCGGCGACAAAATTCCTCAAGGACCACCCTGACTTCCAGTTTCGCAAGGTGCAACCCGATACACTTGTGCGCTCCCGCACCAAAAGCATGGTGACGGTTTTGCTCACCTCGACTGCGGTCTGGATCAAAGGTGTCGGGCGTACCAAATACCTGAGGGTCTCGGGAAGTTATCGCACTGGGGATAACGACATTATCACCCGCCTTAATCAGCACATCCTCAAGCTCAATGTCCTGCTCGCAAATACGATTTAAACTAATGAAGGCATTTAAACGAAGAAACTCATCGACACTGTCGCCAATGGCCTCAGGGTTTTGATGCAACTGCGCATACTGATCCGGATTACGCGCCAAATGCAGCACAGTAAAAGAGAGCATAGACGCAACTGTATCAATACCCGCCAGAAACAGAAGATAAGCAATACCTTGGACCTCCTCTGCAGAGAGCCGCTCACCATCGACCTCGGCTGCCAGCAGTAAATCAACAATGTCGCCCGCACCCGGCTGCTGCTGGTGCTGGTCCACAACTTGCTGTAAGTGCAGTGCTATTTGTTGACCGCAGGCGAGCCGCTCTTCGAGTGTTGGCGCTCGATAAAAACCCGTCTCCCAAGCATAGAACTGCGGCAGCATTGAAGATTCCAAACCCATTTGTTCAGCAAAAACAC
>QXYP01000244.1:0-1758 GCA_009886815.1 Halieaceae bacterium | reverse complement strand
CGGGTCGGGATAGGTTTTGCTATGTCACTCAGAAAATCAATTTGATCGTTATGCATAACGGCATCGAGGACAGCACAAGCTTGCGCGCGGACCCCTGCTTCCATCGTCTTAATGACGTTGGGCTGAAATACCGGAAGCAACAAGCGACGATACCGTCGGTGTTCATCGGGCCCGCTTTCCAGAGGAATCAATTTTGGGCGCTGTTGATAATTGGCGGGAACACCAATAGGAAAAGAACCAAACCTTTGAGCATCGCAAAGCACAGTATGTGCCAGGGCATGGCTAAAAATAAGCCAGTGCCCACCGTTGTGGGGGGTATAGGCTAGGGGCCGCCGCTCATGTGCTAACCAAGACAGCATACGAGCCTGAGGGTCCTCGGTTAACGCAGCATCGGCCACGATATCAATGTCGCAACGGAGGCTCTCAGGCACATCTTCCCAAACGGTCGGCATGTCGATTAGTCCAGTACGACCAGACATTTACCCCGAGAAACACCGCTCATCATGTCGCAAAAAGCGATCGGCGTTTGCTCGATGCCCTGATACCGCTGGTCAAAGGTTTTTAGTTCACCCGTCCTTAATTGCGATTCTAACGTTTCAATCACAGCCGGAAATTCGTCGGTGTAATCTGAAAACATAAAGCCCTCCATGCGGGCCCGCTTGGTAATGAGTTCCCAGGTGTGGGTAACGGGTTCTACATCTGCTTCGTATTGCGAGATGGCGCCGCAAAGCACTAGCCTTGCACCCTCTTGCAGCTGCCCCATGACGGTGTTCAGCACTGAGCCACCCACATTGTCAAAAAACAGATCAACCCCGCTTGGCGCCGCTTCTGACAAAGCCCGGGCAAGGTCAGGCTGTACTTCCCTTGATATCGCGATGTCATAACCTACCTCTTCCGTCAGCCATTGCGCTTTCTCTGCTGAGCTTACCAAGCCGATTGTTCGGCATCCGACAGATTTTGCCAACTGTCCCACAATAGTGCCAACAGCGCCGCCCGCGGCACTGACGACCACCACATCGTCAGGCTTCGGCTGTCCAATACGAAACAAACCCAGCCATGCCGTCATACCGGTGGGCCCTAGTGTTGACATGTACTCTGGCAGCGCCAAATCGTCTGCTGCGGCCAGCGGTGAACAGAGGTCTGATCCATCCAGCAGGCTCATTTCTTCCCACGCCGTTCGGGCATTGACCAAGGTTCCAACCGCATAACCTGGGTGCCGAGATTCTATAACCTCCCCCAAGACAATGCTTTGTACCGGCTCATTGAGCTGCATACCTGTCAGGTAGTTGTCACCCGCGCCTTCAGACATCCACTGTCTGAAGCCGGCATCCAACGAAAAGACCCGATTTTTTATCAAAAACCAGCCCTCTGGCACTTCTGGACGGAGTACTTCAACAACCTCAAAGTCTTCCGGCGTTACAGCGCCAGCGGGGTGTCTGGCTAAATTGACGGCTCGCGGCATATTGTTTCTCCCTCGGGGGTAAAATTCCTGATCGCCTGAGGTCTCAGAATATCGCACAGGGCAAATTCAATAACAAACAGATTTGAATGTTTGTATTTTTCCGTCAGGCAAATACGCCAGCCTCACCCCACCAATAACCGAAAATCTACAGGCCTTAAGATGTGTAGGCACTTTGATGTCGCCACTGATTAACCACGGTATAAAAAGCCAGTCTCATTGCAATGAACGAGCAGTCAATGCAAAGTCGACGGGGATTGGTCTTGCGATGGGGCACTAGCCATTGGCTTTAAACAAAA
>QXYP01000243.1 GCA_009886815.1 Halieaceae bacterium | reverse complement strand
CGAAGCAGCGGGTACCAATATGGGCGCTGTAGATGTACCTTTCTTAATGAGCACCTCGGGCGCACTAACCATTGATCTGGCAGAAGTCACTCTGGTGGAAAAAAATGCTGACGCGAAATTATTGAGCTGTTCCACCCCAGAAGTGGCCAGCCTCTATTAGATTGGATCTGAAGTTATGTTGTCATCACTCGATATTACTATTGTTGCAATCTACGCCGTTGCTTTGTTTGGTCTGGCCCAATGGGTGTCTCGGGAAAAACCCGGGCATGAAAAAGATGCGTCAGATTATTTTCTCGCAGGCAAGTCACTGCCCTGGTGGGCGATAGGTGCGTCACTCATTGCAGCCAATATATCGGCAGAGCAGATCATCGGCATGTCGGGGTCTGGCTATGCTATTGGATTGGCCATTGCGTCTTACGAGTGGATGGCAGCGATTACACTGATTCTAGTCGGTAAGTTTTTGTTACCGGTTTTTTTGAAGACGGGCATTTACACCATGCCTCAGTTTTTAGAACAGCGATATGACCACCGCGTTCGAACGGTGATGGCCAGCTTTTGGCTCGGTGTTTATGTCTTTGTGAACCTAACCTCTATTTTGTGGTTAGGCGCTCTTGCCATTAATACCGTGGCGGGCGTGGATCTGACCTTGGGTCTAGTGCTTCTGGGGCTCTTTGCCGTGTCCTATTCTTTGTACGGTGGCCTTAAAGCCGTTGCCCTGACCGATATTGTTCAGGTGGTGCTGCTCGTCGCCGGCGGCCTCATGATTGCGGTCATTCTTTTGGAGAAGGTATCGGGCGGTACCGGGGTGGTGAATGGCTTCATTACTTTAATGGACACCGTGCCCGATCGCTTCGACATGATACTCGCCAAAGACCATCCGCATTACATGAGTTTGCCCGGAATCTCAGTTTTGATTGGCGGTATGTGGGTGATGAACGTGTCTTATTGGGGCTTCAATCAATATATTATCCAGCGCGCACTGGCGGCAAAAAGTGTGAGCGAAGCTCAAAAGGGCATTGCTTTTGCGGCATTCCTTAAGCTGCTAATGCCTCTTATTGTGGTGTTGCCAGGTATCGCCATGTTTGCGCTAAATGCCGACTTAGCGGCCCCGGATCAAGCTTACCCATCGGCCATGGCGTTGTTGCCTACAGGCATCAAAGGGCTAGTCTTTGCCGCTCTTTTGGCGGCCATTGTGTCCTCACTTGCGTCAATGTGTAACAGTATTTCAACGATTTTCACCGTTGATCTGCTGCCTTCTATGGTTTCTAAAGAGTGGTTGGAGCGTAATCGGGTGTTCAGTGGTCGGGCCACAGCGCTAGTGGCCATGGCTATTGCCATGGCAGCCGCGCAACCACTGCTGGGAAATTTCGATCAGGCGTTTCAATACATTCAGGAGTTCACCGGATTTTTCACCCCCGGTATTGTCGCGATTTTCTTATTGGGTATGTTCTGGGGTAAGACAACAGCAACGGGCGCTCTGCTAGCGGCTGTAGGATCGGCGGTATTGTCCTTGGCCATGAAGCTTTTACTACCGACACTGCCATTTATCGATCGCGTGGGTATTGTCTTCTTATTGTGTGTGGGTATTGCCGTAGTCTGGTCTCTGGCAAGGCCTCAGCCACAGCCCGGATACATTGAGCCTTCCGGAGTGAGCTTTGCTACATCTACAGGCTTTAATGCTGCAGCCATTGTGGTGACCTGCATATTGGCATTTTTCTATATCACCTGGTGGTAATGTGCCTCGTTGGTTCGGTCTTCCTCTGGCTTTTATCGTTGCGGTATTAACGCTCGTTCAAACGTCTTCCGCCCATACAGCGAGCTGTGAGCCGACGCTCATTGAAAATTTCGAAGGTCAATGAGACCCGACAGTTCGTGGGTAGATTGGTTCAAAATTTAGCCCTCAACCTGTGACTTCTAAGCAGCATCAAGTGCTAGGTTCATATGCGCTTTAGCTAACTAGCGCGTCTTGAATGGGGGCTAAGGCTTGCTTACACGCTTGGGAAGCTGATTGTTGCCTCTGCAATTTGATGGGTTTGCTCAAACGTAAGCGCGTGACCAGGCTCTGGAAGTTAAAAATTCCCATTACCAAAAGCAGTCAACGAATGGGTAGAGCTGGCACTAGTTTGCTCCTGGGCATACCGTTCAAAGTGCCGGTTCGCATTTTATATTGGCCCATCTATGGGGTGGCGCAAGGATAAGTTAGAATATGTCCCGAAGCGGTCACAGCTGCGGGCATGAACTGCGTTAGCGGACTATGATTTGCAAGGACACGGTTGCAGTCTCCAACATATTGACCGGTCGTTGTCGGAACTTATCTTTTTCTTTGTCAAACCAGGGTATTAGTCATGAATCAAGCGGCATCTCAGCCTTCGAACTTTCTCGACGACGACGTGCAGTCCATAGCAGCTTTTGACCCAGATCTCTGGAAGGCTATGCGTTCCGAGACACAGCGGCAGGAGGAGCACATTGAGCTGATTGCGTCAGAAAATTACGCCAGCCCGCGTGTGCTTGAGGCGCAAGGATCGGTTTTAACCAATAAATATGCAGAGGGCTACCCGGGTAAGCGCTACTACGGGGGCTGTGAGTTTGTTGATGTGGCTGAAGAGTTGGCCATTGAGCGGGCTAAAGAACTGTTTGGTGCGGCCTATGCCAATGTTCAGCCCCACTCAGGGTCTAGTGCCAATATCGCGGTATACCACGCGCTGCTGGAGCCCGGCGATACGGTCATGGGAATGAGCTTGGCCGACGGCGGACACCTGACTCATGGCGCATCGGTTAATTTTTCAGGCAAAATTTATAAAGCTGTTCAGTACGGTATTGATCACGATTCGGGGCTGATAAATTACGACGACCTGATGGACTTGGCTCAAACCCATAAGCCGAAACTTATCATCGGCGGTTTCTCTGCCTACAGCCGGATTATGGATTGGTCAAAATTTCGAGAGATTGCCGATGCAGTGGGTGCCTATCTGCTGGTAGATATGGCCCACGTGGCAGGTTTAGTCGCTGCGGGAGTTTACCCCTCGCCAATGCCCTACGCCGATGTCGTGACCTCAACGACGCATAAAACCCTCAGGGGACCTCGCAGTGGCATTATTTTGGCCAAGGATGACGAGGTACTGCACAAAAAGTTGAACAGTGCCGTTTTCCCCGGTGCCCAAGGTGGCCCGTTGATGCATGTTATTGCGGCTAAAGCCGTAGCGTTTAAAGAGGCGATGGAGCCCGATTTTGCCGATTATCAGCGTCAGGTCGTTAAGAACGCCCAGGCAATGGCAGCTACCTTTGTAGAGCGTGGGCACAAGATTGTTTCCGGTGGCACTGACAACCACCTCATGCTGCTAGACCTCATCGGTAAGTCTTACACAGGAAAGGATGCCGATGCAGCCCTCGGTGAGGCTTATATTACGGTCAATAAAAACGCCGTGCCCAATGACCCACGCTCGCCTTTTGTAACCTCTGGCTTACGCTTAGGTACCCCGGCGATTACTACCCGTGGCTTCTCAGAGGCCGACACGGCGGCACTGACCCACTGGATATGTGATGTGCTGGCTGCACTAGAATCTGACACGGGAGACACGGTAATTCCTGAGGTGCGTCAGAAGGTGTTAGAAATTTGCGGTCGCCTACCCGTGTACTCCCGATAGAGGTCTGCCATGCAGTGTCCTTTTTGCACAATTGACGAAACCAAGGTGATTGATTCTCGCCTGGTTGCTGACGGCGGTCAGGTGCGCCGTCGGCGTGAGTGTCTTGGTTGCAAAGAGCGTTTTACAACTTATGAGCTGGCCGAATTGGTCATGCCGCGAATTATTAAACAAAACGGGAGCCGCGAGCCTTTTAACGAAGAGAAGCTGCGCGGTGGTTTTTTGCGCGCCCTGGAGAAACGTCCGGTATCGGTTGAAGAAATCGAAAAGTGGATAACGCAGATCAAGCATCAATTGCGCGCTACAGGGGAACGTGAACTACCGTCAGACGAAGTGGGCAGTCATGTCATGGAGGCGCTTAAAGCCATGGATCAAGTGGCTTATGTGCGCTTCGCTTCGGTGTATCGGAGTTTCCAAGACCTTTCAGAATTTAGGGACGCCATTGAGAGTTTGGAGGCGGAACCCCCCGCAGAAACGTGAGCAGCTCTCCGGTGCAGCCAGAAGACGCTGCTTTTATGGAGCAGGCTCTTATAGAAGCTCGCAAAGGCCGCTTCTGGGCTGCACCTAACCCTCACGTTGGCTGTGTCATCGTTGCCAATAATGAAATTCTTGGGCGGGGTTTTACCCAGCCGGTGGGCGGTGCGCATGCGGAGGTTATGGCGCTGTCTTCTTGTGCTTCCCCCCGGGGAGCAACCGCGTATGTCACTCTTGAACCTTGTGCGCATCAGGGCCATACGGGCCCCTGTGTCGAGGCACTGATTAGCGCGGGGGTCGGTCGCGTTGTTGGTGCGCTGAAAGACCCTAACCCCAGTGTTTCAGGGCAAGGATATGACCGGCTAAAGGCGGCGGGTATTGCGGTGACTCAGGGGGTGTGTGCCGAGTCAGCAGCCGCAGAATTAGCCGGATTTTTATTGCGTATGGAGCGCGGTTGGGGCCGGGTACGCTTAAAGTTGGGCTGCTCCCTAGACGGACGTACGGCGATGGCGTCTGGTGAAAGTCAGTGGATTACCGGCGCAGTATCTCGTCAGGATGTGCAGCGCCAACGCGCTGCCAGTTCTGTGATAATCACGGGTATCGGTACGGTACTGGCCGATGATTGCTCCCTGACCGTTCGACCCGATGCGCTGGGTTTCAGTGGTGACGAATTGGCCAGGGCGCTACACCGCCCACCGACGCGGGTGGTGCTTGATAGCAAGGGACGCCTGCCCAATGGGGCCAAGGTGTTGTCAGCCAATGCGCCTACTCTGGTCATTACAGCCACCGGTGAAAAACCCGCAATGCCTGTTCCCCACAGAACAGCTACGCACAACGGAGAAGGTCTGGACTTACAAGATATACTGAAGGGCATAGGGTCTGATGGTGCCAACGAGATTTTGATAGAGAGCGGTCCCGCGTTAGCGGCCGCGTTTTTAAAAGCTGGGCTTGTCGATGAGCTGCTTATTTATCAAGCGCCGACGCTTTTGGGAAGCTCTGCTCGCCCTCTTGCAGACCTCGCTTTTTCTGAGTTGAAAGACGGCATCCAATTGGCTTATCAAGAAGTGAGCCCCATGGGCTCCGACATGCGTATCATTGCTGCCGTTCTAAAAGGAAACTAAAGACGTGTTTACAGGAATTATTCAGGCCGTTGGGGAGATCGCGGCTATGGAAACCCAAGGCGGGGACCTCCGTTTGCGTGTGCTGTCGAGGAAACTCGATCTTAGTGACGTGCAGCTAGGGGACAGCATTGCGACCAGTGGCGTTTGCCTAACGGTCACCGGATTGCCCGGCGATGGCTACTGGGCCGATGTGTCGATTGAGTCGTTGAACTTGACGACACTGGGCGACCGTAAGCCGGGAGACCCTGTCAATCTAGAAAAGTCTCTAACCCCCACGTCACGCTTGGGCGGCCATATTGTCAGCGGCCATGTCGACGGTGTGGGAACTGTCGTGTCGGTCGCTCGTGAGGGTCGATCTTGGCGCTACGTGATGGCTGCACCGCCAGAGCTTGCGCGCTATATCGCGCACAAAGGGAGCATCACAGTTGACGGTACTAGCTTAACTGTCAACTCGGTCAACGGGGCGGAGTTTGATCTTAATATCATTCCCCAAACCTTTGAGGAGACTGTGTTTAGCGAATATCGCGAGGGCACCCGCATCAACCTTGAGGTCGACGTGATTGCGCGATATTTAGAACGACTTCTGCAGGGAGACAGTGCCGCTCAAGGTACAGGCCTTTCAATGGACACATTGCGCGCTTCGGGATTTATACATGACTGAGACACTTAACTACCGTGATCCTGAGAGTCTGATTAGCGACCTGCGTCACGGGCAAATGGTGTTATTGCTATTAGACGACAGCGGTGGCGGCGTGACCGGAATCGTGACCATTGCTGCAGAGCTTTGTGAGGCGAGCCACATTACTTTTATGGCGCGCCAGGCCCGGGGGTTGATATGCCTGGGGCTCACCCGGGAGCGCTGTGACTACCTGCATTTACCTCTAATGGTAGAGGGGCAGGGCGATACCGCACCGTTTACGCTGTCTATCGAAGCGGCTGAGGGTATTGAAACGGGTATTTCAGCCAAGGATCGTGCTCACACCGTTCGCGTTGCAGTGGCATCACAGACTTCTGCGGCTGACCTGGTACAGCCCGGGCACATTTTCCCTGTGGCGGCAGAGGAGGGCGGATTGCGCACCCGGGCTGACCGGGCAGAA
>QXYP01000242.1:2369-2876 GCA_009886815.1 Halieaceae bacterium | reverse complement strand
AGCTCAATAGCTTGTCGGTAGGCTTCAATACCCCCTTCTTGGTCCCCCACTGTTTTAAGCACGTGGCCAAGGCCAATATGCGCGCCAGGTATCTTCGGGTCGAGGGTGACCGCAGTGCGGTAGGCATCAACGGCGTCTTCAGGTCTGGCGGCCATCGCCAGCGCCGCACCGTAATAATAATGAGTCAGGGCATTGTTAGGCTCAATATCGACAGCGCTTTCCAGTATCGAAACCGCTTCTTCGTAATGATGCAGCTCTTTAAGTACGGTAGCCAGATCGTGCCAGGCTGCCACGAAACGCGGTTTGGTCTGGGTGATGCGTTCAAGAATAACCCGGGCATCTTCGAAGCATTTCGCCATGATGGCAATTCTTGCCAGCAGCAGTGCGGCATTGACGTTATCGGGGTTTTCACGAACCAGAGCTTGAGTGAGTTTTTCTGACTCTCTGAATTTTCCAGCAATGAAAAGGCGGGTCGCTTCTTCGAGCTTGGCTTGCACGGGCGACAGT
>QXYP01000242.1:0-2359 GCA_009886815.1 Halieaceae bacterium | reverse complement strand
GTGAAGCGGCCTGCTTGAGGACGGCATCGGCTTCTTGATGTCGGCCAAGTTTTTGGTAGGCGCCCCCCAATTTACTCAATAAAGGGGCATGCGGTGGCCGCAAGTCTCGGGCGCGTTCAAGGTGCGGCAACGCCTCCTCGGGACGATTGAGGTTCAATAGCACGGTGCCTAAGTCTTCCTGAGCTTTGGCATGGCCGGGTGTGGTGCGTACTGCTTGCTGCAGCAGTTCCGCCGCCTCTTCGAGCTTGTTGCTCTCGGCCAGAATCCAGCCCAATAACGCGACAAAGTTGATGTCACCGGGGTTTTGCTCAAGTGCTTGGCGGCACAGTGCCTCTGCTTCTGGTCTGGCACCACCTTTGACCAACTCGACCGCGCGGTCAAAAATGCGTTTTGGGTGTTGCGATACCATGATGAAGCGAGCTCCTGAACAGCAGATTAAGACTGGGTGTAGTGTGCCAGATTTCTGCGTCAGCGGCATGATCTGCGGTTGCTATACGTTGATGTCAGTGCCAGAGTAACTGACATCTAACTCACAGCACCGTGCTAAGGATAGGCGTTAATGCCCACAGCAGAGAGCTCGACAGCGAGTCAAAATCCTTTTGACAGTAAAGGTTCCTTTTTACTGAGCCTTTACATGACGCTGGTGGGCTATAGCGTTTTAGTGGCCCTGCCTGCCATTAACAGCGCCTGGGTAGACCAGCTGGGTTTTAGCGACGTGGAGGTTAATCGTGTGGCTTCCTCCGATCTGCTGGGTCTCTTTTTAGGCTCGGTGGCGGTCAGCTTCCTGATCAGTCGATTGGGTCGGCGTGCGTTGATCTATGCCGGTATTGTCATTGCCATAGCGGCTAACTGGCTGTGCATTTACTTTACCGACTACTCGGCGATGCTGATTCTGCGAACGCTGGCAGGTTTTGGTGCCGGGCTCTATACCGCTGTCGCTGTCGCCGGTTTGGGAGCCCGCTCAAAGCCTCGAGAAGCCTTTAACTGGATGCTGTTGGCTTTTGCGTTTTCCCAGTTCATTGAGTTGCAGCTGATTCCACATTTGAGCATGACCGGCATTTACCTGTTCTTTATTGCAACCTACGTCGTGACGCTACCGTTTGTCGGTTACATGCCGTCTCAGAAACAGGCGAAACCCGAGTTTGCTGTGGCTAGTGGCGAGCAGCGACCCGGTGCACTGGCGTGGATCGGGATTTTTGCGATCGTCGTCGCGTACATCAACATTGGTGCTTATTGGTCCAATATTGAACTCGCAGCGGAGGCCGGTGGACTGGATGGTGATTGGGCCGCTCAGGTGATTTCCTGGAGTGTCTTGCTCTCCTTTGTGGGCTGTTTTGGCGCGATGTATGCGCTGCGACACTTTGACTACGATCGACCGATTTTGGTGACCTTTGTCTTGATGGTCTTTGCGGTAGGGCTACTTGCTGTCGACATTTCTGCCGGCTTTTTTGTTTTTAGCGTGGCAATGTTTAATTTTCTCTGGATATTCATCGACGTCTATCAAATGGGTGGAGTTTCCACAGCGGATCGAACAGGTAGCGCCGCCGCTTTTATCCCTGGCGCTCAGGGTCTCGGTCAGATGCTCGGTCCCCTTGTGGCCTCTTTTTTGTTGGAAACGGGTACCGGGTTTGACGGTATTTTTATTCTTTGTGCGGGTGCCTCAGCAACAGCTCTGCTGATCTACACTCTGAGCTATTTAGCCACCCGTGAGAGTGCTAAAGCGTCGACCCAATAATTGATGGCTGCTCTTATGTGGCCGCCAGCGCAGCTCTAGGGATACGATGCCCCTTGTTGTGGCGCCTTATCCCAGCGAACGATTTCTCCACCTTTCATTACAAACGCTGGATCCTCAAGTAATGAAAGGTCAGTGAGCGGGTTTCCGGAAACAGCAATAAGATCGGCCCAGCGGCCCGCCTGTACCGAGCCCACCCGCCCACTCCAATCCAGCATATCCGCCGCGACCGAGGTTGCGGCTTTAATCGCAGCCATCGGTGATAAGCCAGCTTCCGTGAGGACTGCAATCTCTCGAGCATAGGCTCGGGGGTCAATGTTGTATCCGCCCAGGTCTGAGCCCACCACCACCTTCACTCCTGCCCGGTGGGCTTGGCCTATTAAACCCAGCCATTCATCGCGGTAGTTGAGGTAGACGTCGTCGTTTTTTTCTTGCGCCAGCAATTTGTCCGTGCCGGCGTAGTAATCGCCCACGTAAATGGTCGGCACCAAAAAAGTCCCGTGCTTGACCATAAGCTCTATCGAATGCGAATCGAGATAAGTTCCGTGTTCTATGGAGCGCACCCCCGCTTCAATCGCCTGATTAATGCCGGCATTGGCATGGGCGTGTGCAGCCACGGGTACGACG
>QXYP01000241.1:2792-4045 GCA_009886815.1 Halieaceae bacterium | reverse complement strand
GGGAGCGAGTCGACCTGGCAAGCCACCGCCGCCGCCCGGTAAGAATGAGTCGCCATCCTCAATGTCAGCGCCCGCATCTAGACCTGTATCGTTGCCGTTGGCATCCAGAAGCGCGGTCAAACGGGTTTCGTTGCTAGGGGTGTTTATGACATTAATCAGCTCCGGGGGTGTATCGGGATTATTGTCGTGGTCCTGAGCAATCCCAAGGGTTGATTTGCTCTGGTATGGCCCTGTGGACACCTCGCTGTCGGAGTAATTGAAGCTCAGATCCATACGGAGGTCATCACTGGGCTGAAAAGCAAATCGTAAACGCGCAGCCATGGTGTCATCGTCACCAAGATCGGCACCGGAACCGGGTCCTGGATCGCCTAAAAATGGGAGTTGGTCGGCATTGCTGTAGAGGTTCTTTAAGTAGGGATCCTGCTTGCTATATCGGAAGGCTGCGCGAGCGGCGACGGTATCACTAAGGGGGCCGCCAACAGCACCTTCCACCACATATCGATTGGCGTTGTTTGCGGTATCGAACTGACCCACTTCGACGTCTAGATAGCCAGAGGTTTCCTCAAAACTGGGTGAGTTGGAAATGAAGTGGACTAAGCCGCCGGTGGCGTTACGCCCAAACAGCGTTCCTTGAGGTCCTTTTAGAATTTCAACACGATCAATGTCAAAGACGGCAAAAGTCTGCGCTTGCGCGACCGCAATATAACCCTCATCGAGATAAACAGCGTTGGGTGCCTCAATAATGTCGTTGAAATCGTTTTGGGTCACACCGCGAATAGAGAACTGCGTGTTTTGACCGGCGAGGTTGCCTGATATGTGGACACCCGGTGCAAAAGTTGCAATGTCGAAACTCTCAGAGACGCCTAAGGCATCCATTTGGGCGCCGGTAAAGGCGGAGATGGCGATTGGGACATCTTGAAGGTTTTGCTCGCGCTTTTGAGCAACGACTACGATTTCTTCTAAAACACTTTGGCTGATTGCTGGCGCCGCGACCACAATCGCACCGATGGCAACGGCTAACTGGGACAACATTGATATGGGTTGTTTCATCATGAGCTCCTGGTAGTGAAATGCTAGATTATGTGTCCAGCTGGATTCTTTCGGTGTTAAAGCACGGTCTGTTTGTTGGTACTGTAGAAAAGTTATTGAGGCAATCGCAACCCCTTGCTTTCCAGTCGGGGTAAAACTTCTTGCCTAAAGTAAGGAAATTCTTTGGCGTAATCGACGAAGGATAATGTGGTGCCGGCCACCCC
>QXYP01000241.1:0-2782 GCA_009886815.1 Halieaceae bacterium | reverse complement strand
TCTAGCAAGTCAGCAATCGTGTCGGGCGTTCCGATCAAGGGAAAACCGCCATGACCCGCGGCAAATCGATCGCGAAACATGGCCAGCGCCTCGGGAGGAAATGACTGAGCGTGCAGGCCTTGCAGCGTCATGAGGTTATCGACGGCCTCCCAATCGGCATTTTCATTCGCGTACCAGTTGAGATAATCATCGGCTTCCTGCTGTGTAGGGCGACAAACCACCGTGCAAAAGGTCAGCACATCGACCTTGCGTTGGGCGGTGAGGGCTCTGGCGGTAATGTCTTTGACCGTGTCAGCGGCTTGGTCAAAATCAAAGACCGGGGTAAAGAGGAAGTCGGCATTACGCATGGCAAAGTTTCGCCCTTCATCAGACGCTGCGGCATTGATAATAGGCATTTTTGTTTGCACGGGGTGGGGCAGGCTGTATACGCCCTTGCCTTGATAAAAAGCACCTTCCCAGTCAAAGGGTTGGTCTTCACTCCAGAGTTTTTGCACGTAATCGAACCACTCTTGTGCCATGGCGTATCGGTCTGCGTGCTCTCCAGGGAGCGCCTTCCCAAACGCGTCATACTCAGGCTTGTTCCAGCCTGCGACAACGTTAAGCCCTAAGCGGCCACCAGACATCTGGTCAAGTGTGGCCAATTGTTTGGCGGTGACAATAGGGTGGTTAAACGCGGTATGAACGGTAGCAAATACCTGAATGCGTTTAGAGTGTGCCGCGAGTCCAGCAGCCCAAGTGACCGTTTCCAGTACGTCGCCATGAAAATCGGTGTCGCCACCGTAGCCAATCCATCGTGCGATGGGCAGCATGAATTCAAGGCCTGCCTCGTCGCATTGTTTGACTAAGTCAATATTGTTTTCCCAGCTGTTGTTCCAGCGTGTCTGAACTTTGGTGACGGCCATGCCCCCTGAGCAATTGGCGGAGAAGGTGCCTAATTTCAATTTATTTTTTGAGTCGCGCATCGGTGCAGTCATTGGTTAAAGACCTTTCGTGTTGGCGTTCATCTTTGCTCTGCGTGTCAGCACCATCTTGGCCGTTATTTTAAGCTTAAAGTATTAATATCAGGGCTAGCTTTGGATGACAACCTATTTTTTTGGGTTGCCTCGCCACCTTCAATTCACAAAAATATTATCGCAGTGCAGTTACTTCAACCTCAACGAGCGCGCCATCCTCAATGAGTGCGGTGACCTCAACCACACTCATGGCGGGGTAGTTTTTGCCCATAATTTCGCGGTAAATGGCTCCCACCTCTCGAAGGTTGCCTAGGTAAGCTTGTTTATCGGTGATATACCAAGTCATTCGAGTCATGTGTTCTGGGCCCGCCTCAGCTGCCTGCAGTATGGCCAAGACATTTTGCAGTGCCTGCCTCAGCTGTCCGCTGAAATCTTGGCTTTCAAAAACCTCCTCTGCATTCCAGCCAATTTGTCCGCCGCAAAAAATATGATGGGTGCCTTGGGCCATGATGCCGTTAGCATAGCCTTTGGGTCGTGGCCAGCCATCTGGGAGTAGGGTGGTATGCATGAGCTATTCCATTTGCAATGAGTTGTGAAGAGTAATACTTTATACCTAAAGTATCACTGGGAGTGGCCAAAACGCCAGCCCAAACACTGGCAGCACTACCGTTATTAAATACAGTATTCGCGCAAAGACGCGAGGGGGAACGAGATGAATAATGCGTTAATGGACGTTGCAGCAGGCTTGGTGTCTGGGGCGATTAAAGTCGTTGACCTTAGTGTAACGCTCAAATCGGATACGCCTATTTTGCAGTTGCCTGAAGAGTTTGGGTGGAAGAACGCATGGCCATTTAGCAAGGAAGAAATATCACGCTATGACGAGCGTGGACCGGCTTGGTATTGGAACAACATAAAATGTGGGGAGCACACCGGCACACATTTCGATGCTCCGATTCACTGGGTAACCGGTAAAGACCATGAGAATCATGCGACCGATACGCTACCCACCAGTACTTTTGTGGGTCCTGCTGTGGTCATTGATGCGACGGTTGAGAGTCAGGCCGACGAAGATTTTCTCCTGAGCGTAGATTTTCTGAAAAACTGGGAAGCAGAGCACGGGCAAATTCCCAAAGGAGCTTGGGTGCTCTACAGAACTGACTGGTCTAAGCGCGCAACACCTGAGGAGTTTCTCAACAAGCGTGAAGATGGCAATCACAGTCCAGGGTGGGATCCTGCTACCATTACGTTTCTCGCCGAGGAGCGAGATATTCTTGGCGTAGGTACTGAAACAGTAGGCACAGATGCGGGGCAGGCCGCTGCGCAAGACCCCATGTTTCCCTGTCACAACCTGATGCACGGGGCTAATAAATGTGGCCTGGCAAGTTTATGTAATCTCGATGCGTTGCCCGCTACAGGCGCGATTTTAGTGGCGGCGCCGCTTAAAATAGAAAATGGCTCAGGTAGTCCATGCCGAGTAATTGCGTTAGTGCCTGCCTAAGCGAGAGCATTGGATTAACCGCTGGATTAGTAGGAATTGAAGTATGGCTGAACGCTCATTCGCGGAAGAGGTAAAAAAACTGCGAGCCGGTGCAGGGGATATCTTCGAAGGCGAGGGTATCTTAGCCATTACCAAGGCGCTACTGCAGTCAGGGGTGTCCTACGTTGGCGGGTATCAGGGCTCCCCCATTTCCCACCTCATGGATGTTCTCAATGACGCTCAGGAAATTTTGAGCGAGTTGGGCGTGCATTTTGAGGCGAATGGTTCTGAGGCAACAGCCGCTGCGATGCTGTCGGCATCGATTAATTACCCCTTAAGGGGTGCGGTCACT
>QXYP01000240.1:561-2581 GCA_009886815.1 Halieaceae bacterium | reverse complement strand
TCTTGATGCTCACGACGTGATCTAGACTTCAGCACTCAGCACTCAGCACTCAGCACGCTTGGGCGGGGCTAACGCCGTGTACCGACCCAGTGCAGTACCCGACCCAGCCCATGGCAGAACAACAACAAGACCGCGACCAATGAGATACGCCCATGAAAAAACCGCCGAGGTACCGCATGACCCGCCTTTATGACAAAGCCGTGGCCTCGACGCTGTGTCTGCTGTTGCTGCTGGGTTTATCGCTGTCGGCTAAGGCCGATGAGTCAGCCACTGATCGGGTGGCTATCAATGCCTTACTCGATGGTCTGCATCGCGATGCGGCCCAGGCACAGTTTGCCAGCTACTTTAATCGTTACACCGACGATGCCGTGTTTTTGGGCACCGATAAGAGTGAACGCTGGACCCTTTCAGAATTTAAAGCCTACGCCCAACCTGTTTTCGCTGAAGGACGAGGTTGGACGTATCATGTGATTGAGCGGCACTGGGAAGGGTCAGGGGCAACACGGTGGTTTGACGAGGTACTGCACAACGACAAGCTGGGGCACTGTCGAGGCACCGGCGTTGTGGTCCGTACGCCGGCCGGCTGGCGCATTGCACACTATGCGCTGACCATGCTCATTCCTAATAGCATTGCCGCTGAAGTGGGCCGTCAAACTCAAGAAGTCGAGCAAAACAACGCACAGCCATAACCGCCAAACGGCGCCAGCTGTGCCACTACAGTGGGTAATCTTTGCGCAGTTGTTGGCGCAGGTTGTTTGCCGGTATCAATGCCCTACCGATTGGCTACTGCGCCCCTACGCTGCATCACATCACCCTCATGGGCAGGTATTGCAGCTCGTCATTGCTAAAGAGCCACACCCTCAGCTTTAAGCAATGTCTCAAGGGGCTCTAGGTGCTCTCGGTAATGCTCCCAGACATTAACCGCACTGCTATAGATGGGCTGGCGAACCTGCTCTGAGCTGGCAGTACGAATCGCGCGATCTTTCTCGTAATAGCGCAGACACGCCTCCTCAAAAGGCAAACCGCAATGGGCCAGTAAACCCGCTACCTGTGTATCGAGATCTTTAACCACCTCTTCGTACTGCACGGTGAGCAAGCCCTCGGGAAACGCACCGTGCCAATGGTCCATGAGACGCAAATAATCGGCGTAGTAATGACCAATCTCCTCAAGGCCGTAGGTAAATTCCTGACCTCGAGCAAAGAGCTGCTTAAAGTTGGCAAAACACGCCGCCATGGGATGACGTCGTGCATCTATGATTGTTGCGTTGGGTAAAATGGCTTTGATCAATCCAATGTGCACCCAGTTATTGGGCAGTTTGTCGACAAAATACGGTTTGTCCGTTCGGTACGCTGCCGCCCGATCCAAGTATCGCTGACCCATGGCCCTGCGCTCATCGGCAGAAAGCTCGTTGAGGCTGCTGGGGTAGAGACTCTCCTCTGAACGTTTGCGAACTCCAGAGATATCACTGGCGATACGACCAATAAAGGGCAGCTCTGCAGTCGCTTCAACCTGAGAATGACTGGCTAAGATTTGCTCCAACAGCGTGGATCCCGCCCGAGGCAATCCCAATATAAAAATAGGGGCATTAGACGGGTGGCCCGGGCACTCCAGAAGAGAGCTGCCGCAATGCTCAATCATGGCATCGACGCGCTCTCGAGTTCCCTCCGGCTTATAGGCACTAAACTGCTTCTTGATGGCATTGCCTTCGTCGTAGGCTTGAAAGGATGCGTCGTAATCGCCGCGGTCCTCATGGGCTTTGCCCAAAGCAAAGGCGAGGTGGTACTTGTTGGGGCCAGGACGATCGAGAGCCGCATACTCGCTGACCATGGCATCGAGTACAGCATCATCAAATTCTACGGTCTTAAGATTAGCCAGACTCCAATACGCCTCACCAGCACCCGGCTCCGACGCAATAGCGCGACGATAGGCCTCTGCGGCCGCCTCACCTTTTCCACCGTAACGCAGAGCATGGCCGTAACTCGTCAGGATACCGGCGTTATCCGGTACCTCCTTACGCAC